>CAZHKB010000551.1:0-1937 GCA_964533405.1 uncultured Phycisphaeraceae bacterium
GGTGTGCCGTCGCTTGCCTGAGGTTTGTCACCCCTGTGCTTGGTCCATTCCGGCGTGGCCGGGATGGGTTGAGAGCGGGAAGTTAGCGGCTACGGAATCTGGGTGACGCCTCGTGAGTAGGATTATTGATGGAGCGGGGAGTCCCCGCCCGAGCGATGAGCGAATCTGACCGTCCCAAGCTGTTGATTCTTCGCGGGCGGCACGTGCGGCCCGATGATGCACGCTATGCCCTGAGCGATCGGTACGAGGTCGTGACCGGCGCGGGTGGGGCCGGTGTCGGCGGGGTGGCGGGCGACACGACGATCGGGCAGGGGCAGGTGGATGCGGTGCTGGTGGACGCCGAGGCGTTGCCGGCGGTGCGGACGCTCGCCGGCGTGCCGATGTCGCAGGTGCTGCTGGATTCGATCGGGGAGGGCGTGTGCTTGGCGGGCTCCGACGGGCGGCTGCTGTGGTCGAACCGGTTTTACGAGTCGCTGCCCGAGGACATCCGGCGTGGGATGGCCGGGGTGTGCATTGAGTCAGCCGCGTGGCTGCACGACCACCCGATGGCGAGCGGGCCCAGCGGGCCGGCGCCGGCGTCGTGCAAGTTTGAGTTGACGTCCGGGCAGGTAGGCGGGGCGTCGTCGGGAACGAGCGGGGCGGGGGCGGCTGGCGCGCTGACGCGGGTGTTTGATGTGTTCGTGTCGCCGGTGATCTCGGCGGGGACGAATGCCGGGACGCGGGTGGAGCGGCTGGCGGTGGTGGTGCGGGACGTGACGGCGGCGGCGCGGATCCGCTCGAAGATGGACGCGATCAGCCGGGCCGGCGCGGAGCTGGTGCGGATCGAGGCGGACGCGATCCGGAAGATGAACGTGGTGGAGCGGCTTGGATTGCTCGAGCAGAAGATCGTGCGGCACACGCGCGATCTGCTCCAGTTTGATCGCCTGGTGATCCGCCTGATGGACGAGCCGACGCGCCGGCTGGAAGTCGTGATGTCGGCGGGGCTGAGCCCGACGGTGCGCGAGGTGGAGTGTTACGCGGAGCCAGACGGGAGCGGGATTGCCGGGCGGGTGGCGAGCACGGGCTCGGCGTACCTGTGCCGTGACACGCTGCTGGACGACACCGCGACGGGTTCGTGCGAGGAGACGCGCAGTTCGCTGACGGTTCCGTTGCTTCTGCACGACCGGACGCTGGGGGTCATGCAGCTGGAATCGGCCAAGGCTGCGGCGTACACGGAAGAGGACCTGCAGTTTCTTGAGATCTTCGCGCGGCATATCGCGGTCGCGCTGCACATGCTCGACCTCTTGATTATCGAGCGGTCGGCGGTGAACCAGAGCGTGACGGGGCGGGTCGAGGGCGAGCTCAACGAGCCGCTGGCGGACCTGGCGGGTGAGATTCGCTGGCTGGATGAGGCGGCGGGCAAGGCGCCGGAAATGGCCAGCCATGTGGCGCGGATCAAGGCGGATGTCGAGGCGATTCGCAAGCGCGTAAAGGAGTGCGCCGGCGGGCCGCAGACGCTGCTGGGCGTGGATCGGGCCTTGGCGTCGCGCCAGAAGGACCCGGCCCTGATCGACAAGCGGGTGCTGGTGGCGGACAACGAGGAGAAGATCAGGCGGATCATCGCCGACGTGCTGACCAATCGCGGGTGCAAGGTGACGGTGGCGGGCAGCGGCGGGGACGCGATCGCGCTGCTGATCAAGGTGGCGGCGGGCGAGGGCGAGGGGTTTGACCTTGTGATCTCGGACATCAAGATGCCGGACCACAACGGGTACGAGGTGTTCGCGGCCACGCGGCTGTCGGCGATGAAGCCGCCGGTGATCCTGATGACGGGGTTCGGGTATGACCCGCACCACTCGATCGTGCGAGCAAGCCAAGAGGGTCTGTCGAGCGTGCTGTTCAAGCCGTTCCAGGTGGAGAGGCTGGTGGATGAGGTGAAGAAGGCGGTGGGGGGCGTGGGG
>CAZHKB010000552.1:0-1929 GCA_964533405.1 uncultured Phycisphaeraceae bacterium
CCACGGTGATCGCCACCGATCTGGGACAGATCGCCTCATACCCCCCGCCAAATCTGACGCCGGAGAACGTGCGGGGTTTGATCTAAAACGAGAACCTCTCGGACCGTCGCGACTTCGTTCTCTCGATCGTGAAGACGATTGTGGTCGTCGTCGTGGTCGTCGTGGTGCTCGCGTTCGTGATCCTCTTCGCGTGGCTCTTCGCCGCGACCAACGAGGGGATGGTGACGAACATCGTCAGCCTCATCGTGGGTTTGATCGGCGGCGGGGGGCTCGGGTTCGGCGCCGGCTTCCGAAAGGGCCAGCAGGAACCAGCGGAGTAGTCAGGGAGCGGATCGGACCGCGCAACTCTCTGGGATACCGCTTCTTAACGCGCCGCGTCCGTTGAAATGGCGGCCGGTCGTCCTATCATCGCTCTCAACCTCTGGAGAGAGAAAATGACACGCCGCCACACCGGCCTTGCGCTGCTCGCGCTGGCCGCCATCGTCGCCTCCGCCGTCCCCGCCCACGCCCAGTGGAACCCGCCCGCCGGCCAGTGGCTCAAGTCCGATTCCACCGACCTCCGCGTCATGACCTGGAACGTGCAGGACGGCATCTGCCGCACCGCCGACAAGGCCGATGTCTTTGGCACCAACTGGAACGCCCTGGCCCGCATCGTCGCCTCCTTCCAGCCCGACGTCCTGATCCTCCAGGAGACCGGCGACAACTCCGGCAACGGCACCGGCTCGGGCGTCGACTCCGTCGCCCAGCTCCTCACCACCTGCGAGCTGTTCATGCACGGCGGGGCCGATCCCGTCCTGGGGGGCACCGTCGGCTCCTGGGTCCAGAAGTTCGCCCCCGCCTACGACCTTCCTTTCATCTTTGTCTCGGCCTCCACAGATAACTTCAATCGCAACATCATCATGTCCCGCTACCCCTTCAGCGACCTCAACGGCGATACCCGCTCCACCTACTCCGACATCCCCTTCCTGCTCCCCGACGCCTGGCAGGTCGGCGGCACCGGCGGCATCCGCGGCTTCATGTTCGCCGAGATCAACCTCCCCGCCCCGCACGCCGGCAACGTCGTCGTCGGCACCGCCCACCTCAAGTGCTGCGGCTCGTCCTCCTCCGGCCCCGAGCACGACGACCGCATCGCCGCCGCACAGAACGTCGCCTACCTCATGCGCTACTGGTACAACGGCAACGGCAGCGCCACCCCCGATCCCAATAACAAGGTCGTCGAGTCCCCAGCCGCCACCACCGTCCTCGACGCCAACACCCCCATCATCCTCGGCGGCGACTTCAACGAGGACGAGACCGCCACCCCCACCGTCCGCGGCCCCGTCTCCTGGCTCGCCTCCGCCCTCACCGTCGGCGGCTCCACCGACGGCACCGACCGCAACGGCACCGACTCCACCTTCGACGCCGCCGTCGAGTTCTTCACCAGCAACCGCTCGACGCAGGGCTCGAGCAAACTCGACTACCAGGTCTATCAGGACTCCATCGCCACCCCACGCCGCGCGTTCGTGTTCAACACCTCCTCGATGCCCGCGGGCTCGTACCCGCCGCCGGTCGCGTCGTACCCCTCCCTGCCCAGCCTGGCCTCGGGCCTGGCCAGCGACCACCGGACCGTCGTCATCGACTACATCGTCCCGCTCGATGCCCCGGGGTGCCTGCCCGACCTGACCACCTTCGCGGTGCCAGGCCAGCCCGGCTACGGCGTGCCCAACGGCGTGCTCAACAACGACGACTTCTTCTACTTCCTGTCGCAGTTCGCCGCCGGCAACCTGGCTGTCTGCGACCTGACCACGTTCGCCGTCCCCGGCTCGGTGGGCTACGGCGTGCCCAACGGTCTGCTGAACAATGACGACTTCTTCTACTACCTGAGCATCTACGCCGCGGGGTGCTAAGCGAGCCCCGAGCGCAAGCTCGTGCGCGCACCAGAGCCGATCG
>CAZHKB010000553.1:0-1922 GCA_964533405.1 uncultured Phycisphaeraceae bacterium
CGCCGTCGCCCCCTCGGGGAGCTTCCCGTGCATCTTGAACCCCACCACCTCCGGCGTCACCAGGTAAATCGGCTGACCCAGCATGCACGCCTCGGCTTCGATCCCGCCCACACCCCAGCCGACCACGCCCAGCCCGTTGATCATCGTCGTGTGCGAGTCCGTCCCCACCAGCGAATCCGGGAACGCCTGCAACTCCCCCCCCACCTGCTTGGTCAGCGTCCCCGCCGCCAGATACTCGAGGTTCACCTGGTGCACAATCCCCGTCGCCGGCGGCACCACCCGGAAGTTCGACAGCGACTGCTGCCCCCACTTCAGGAACCGGTACCGCTCGTTGTTCCGCTCAAACTCCCGCTGCGCATTGATCGTCAGCGCCACACGGCTCCCGTACTCGTCCACCTGCACGGAATGGTCAATCACCAGATCACAGGGCACCGCCGGGTTGATGTCCGCCGGGTTGCCCCCCAGCCGCGCCATCGCATCCCGCATCGCCGCCAGGTCCACCAAGCAAGGCACGCCCGTGAAGTCCTGCAGCACCACCCGACCCGGCATGAACGGGATCTCCTCCTGCGCCGGCGCCGCCGCGTTCCACGACGCCATCCCCGACACGTCGTCCGCCGTCACGATGAAACCATCCAGCGAACGCAGCATCGACTCCAGCAGAATCCGGATCGAGAACGGCAGCCGCCCAGGGTCCGGCAGCCCCGCCTTCGCCAACGCCGCCAGCCGGAAGTAGGTGTAGTTCGTCCCATTGACCGTCAAAATCGCGCGAGCATTGAACGGGTCGGCGGCGGGCATGGCTGGCTCCAGAGAAAGTGGTCCGATGACCCACAACTATCGGCCCCTTCGGGTCATGCTTCAAGTCAATCGGTTTGACCACTTCAATAGCGCGTGCTTATGAAGCCCCGCCAAGGGTCGTGCGCAGCGCTCTCGCAACGCACGCCCACGCTCTCCGCCCCACCTCACGCCCCCGCCACCACCAAATGACACCACCTTCATCCCCACCCCACCGACTGCTCATCCCCACCCCGCACACTCCCTTTCAAGAACACCCCCGCCAACTCCGGCGGCCTCTTCTTCCTCGAAAAGGAGCCTCGTCATGTCATCCAACCCATACCGCGACCCGGCCCTCGACGCCGACAAGGCCCACAAGCCCGCTGGCGGACCCGCCAACCGCGACCCCATCACCAAGACCCCGGGCGCACACCCAGTTGGCACAGGCCTCGGCGCCGCTGGCGGCGGCGCCGCAGGCGCGGCCATCGGCGCCATCGGCGGCCCTATCGGCGCGGTCGCCGGCGCCGTCATCGGCGCCGTCGCCGGTGGACTCACCGGCAAGGGCGTCGCCGAAGCCGTCGACCCCACCGTCGAAGACACCTACTGGCAGAAGAACTACCGCACCCGCCCATACGCCGCCTCAAACGTCGAGTACAAAACCTTCCGCCCCGCCTACCAGTACGGCTGGGAGTCCCCCTCCAAGTTCCGCGGCAAGCAGTTCTCCGAGGTCGAGGCCGACCTCGCCCGCGACTGGCCGAGCCGCCGAGCCGACTCCAACCTCGACTGGAACTCCGCCCGCCCCGCCGTCCGCGACGCCTGGGACCGCGCCAGCCAGTCCGTGTGATCCGAGCCCGCGCCCGCAAACACGCGACATCTTACAACCCCATCGCCGCGGCCGTGCACATTGTCGTGCCCGGCCGTGGTCGTTTCTGGCTGCAACCACGCCGCCAACCACGCGCCACGGAAACCATCCGCGCACGCCGTCGGACAACGCGTCTTGCAACTGACGCGAAGAAATGCACGCCACCGCACGCCATCCTCTTCGCCCGGACCGCGCACGACCGTAAACAGACGCTTCAGCCCCCGGAGTCACCGTGTTGAACCCCGGCCCCGAGGCCGACCAACGCGCCTCCAACCGTCGCACAATCTAA
>CAZHKB010000554.1:0-1916 GCA_964533405.1 uncultured Phycisphaeraceae bacterium
GTTTGAGGCGATGGACCCGGGGGGCAACCGGGTGCGGTACACGCGATCGGTCGGCAGCGACAACCTCTCGCTGGAGTTGGTGCGGCTCGATCCTGGACCCGACGGCGTGGAGCGATCCGTGTACCTCTCCACGACCGAGGTTTCAGTGCGATTGCTGGGGGCGGCCATCACGGGTGAGAACCAATGGCCGGCCATGGCCGCGGCGTGGAAGGGGCGTCTGACGAACACGGAGGATTCGTGGGACGGGCCAAAGGTCTGGGCGTACGCGGAGTCACAGGCCAATCGGCTGGTGCGCAATACCAAGTGGATCGCCGACGAGGGAACCGGGGCGATGGAGATCCGCAACCCGTTCGCCGCGGCGGCCGAGGCCCGGAGCCTGGACATGCCCGTGCAGCATATCACGGCCCCGGCGGCGCGCCTGTTCGCGACGCTGAATGGGTGCCGGCTGCCCACGAGCGTCGAGTGGCGGGCCGCTCGGAACCGGGAGGTGGTCGGGGGATGGAACCTCCGCGACTTGGCGTGGGAGGCGCAACGAAAGTTTGCGGAGGCGTCGCAGTCCACGTCCAAGCCGATTCCGTTCCCGGATCGCGGGGCGTTCACGCCCGAGGGACGGCCGTTGGCGATCGAGGCGGCTGCGACCTGGGTGACGAGCGCGACCGATGGTGTGCTGTATTTCCAAGGTGTTGACACGGGCGCCGGGTCCGTGTTCCGCCACATCGTCGGCAACGTTGCCGAGTTCGTGGACGACTCGCCGGCGGGGTATGACGGGTCCGAGGAACGCCGGTGGTTTCGGGTGGTTGGAGGCTCGTCGCTGTCGGCCCCGGAAATCCCGATCGAGGAGGCATTCCCGCTGGTGCTCAACGAGGCCGACAGCTGGATGGTGTTGGAAAACACCTACCCGGACGTGGGATTCCGCTTGGCGTTTGACGCCGGGCAACTGGGCGGGGGTCCGCCGCTGGCGCAGCAGGTTGGGGAGCTGGTGGACCGGCTCGTGCTGGTGGCGCGGCTGGCACCCTGAGCGGGCCGGGCCAAAGGGCCCGCGGGGTGGGAACGCCCCGGGCGCTCACTCGGGCGTGATCTGCTGGGACTGCGAGGCGAACTGCGGGGAAGTCTGGAACTGGGCGCTCTTGGCGAGCTGAACGTGGCGAAGGAAGAGGGCATTGCCCAGGGAGTCGCCGATACCCGCCCTGATCTGGGGGGGTGGGGCCGAGCGCCAGTCGGAGCCCGAGGCTGTATAGGTGGAGCAGCCCGAGATTAGCCCGAGGCAGGCGATCGGAGCCGTGGCGAGGATCAGGGTTGAGCGGCGGCTGGTCGATCGCATCGGGGGGCTCCTGTGATCGAGTCATAAAGCGATGAAGGCAAAGGGTTTATCGACGGCTTCCGGCGTCGATCTGGCGTCGGGGTGACGACGGATGTGGTTACCGGGACGTGGATGACCTCGCAGGTGGTGTAGTCGTCACGATTGGCGCGACGGCTGGAATGTTGGCTGCGGGTGAGAGCGGGGCGGGGCGTGGCCCGGAGGGTGGCGGTTTCAAGGATTGAGGGCACCAGGAGCGTGGCGGGTCAGATCGTGGGGCGAAAGCCGGATGGCCTGGGGCTTTGGAGCCGATGGCGGTGTTTGCATTTATGATGGCGGTCAGATCAAGGAAGGGGTTACGCCGTGGCCGGGAAAGACTTGCGATCAATGGTTGAGGCGACGGCGAGCCGTCTGCGGCTGGTGCAGGCGGACCTGGCGGAGCACGCGCCGGGGGAGCGGCAGGCCGTGCTCGCCGAAGAGGTTGAGCGGGCGATTCAGCCGTTGATCCCGGCGGACCGGGAGGCGTTTCTGACCGAGTTGCAGGCGCGGTTCCCGGCGTGGGAGGGCGGGGGTATCGTGGTTTCGGCGGCTCCGGCGAATGGGTCGGCCGGTGGGGCGA
>CAZHKB010000555.1:0-1915 GCA_964533405.1 uncultured Phycisphaeraceae bacterium
GCATTGGGGAACTCCGGCTTGGGCATCGGACATCGGCGCGAGGGAGCCTAGGTTCGGTGAAGGCGGGTACGAGAGGGCGGGAGGTGGGGTTCGTGGCGCGGAATCTGCGCGGGGTCGAGGGCATGGAGGAGAAGGCTCGTCGGTGGAGCAAAATTCCAGCGCGACCTGGGGCTGCTCTGGCGGTCGGTTCGAGGGGAGAGGCGCTCGCTTCAGGCTGGCAGTGTCGGCATTTCGCAGAGCCGAAACGGGACGGGGGTGGGAGAGGCCGATAGAGGAGTGCCGTGGCCCGGGGTGCGGGCTGTCTGCGCGAGCGTCGGGTGGCACGGCGTGTGCGGGCTCGGCGGATGCCGGGTTCTCGGACCACTTCGAAGGAGCGACCCATGGGCGGCATCACCTCCGGAATCGGGCTGGCGAGCGGGATCGACTCCGGGACGCTGATCGAGCGACTGCTGTCGCTGGAGGCCAGGCCCAGAACGCTGGCGCAGCAGCGGCTGATCCAGTTGCAGTCGCAGCAGGCGGCGTATTTCGATCTGAACTCGCGTATGAACGCGCTGAAGACGGCGGCGGCCAAGTTCCGGACGGGTAAGGTTTTCGATTCGATGAAGTCGACGTCGAGCGACCCGCTGGTGATGACGGCGACCTCGAGCACGAACGCGCAGACGGGCAACTACACGTTCCTGGTGGATCGGCTGGTGACGAGCCAGCAGCTGCTGAGCCGTGGATTCGCGGATAAGGACAGTGCCGCGCTGGGGGCCAGTTCGTTCACGTTCGAGAGCGCGGTGGCGCGTCTGGACCGGGACACGAACCTGGCGGACCTGAATGGCGGCGAGGGGATCGAGCGCGGGAAGATCTCGATCAGCGTGAACAGCGGGACGGCGGTGAGCGTGGACCTGTCGAAGGCGGCGACGATCAACGAGGTGATCGAGGCGATCAACGGCTCGGGGACGGGCGTGACGGCGACGGCCGAGGGGACGCGGCTGGTGCTGCGGGCCGCGAGCGGGACGGACACGGTGACGGTGGCGAACACCGCGGGGTCGAGCACGGCGACGAGCCTGGGCATCGCGGGCACGGCGACGGGGACGCTCACGGGCTCGAGCGTGTACAGCGTCTCTGGGGACACGGCGCTCAGGTCGCTCAACGACGCGAACGGGGTGGACATCGGCAACGACCCGACGTCGACGCCCAGCGACTTCATCATGGAGCTTCGGGACGGTTCGGCGGTGCTCAAGACGGTGGACATCTACCTCGGGCCGGTGTACGAGACCGACCCGGAGGACCCCACGAAGCGGGTCCAGGTGGAGGGCGCGGTCTCGACGCTGGGGCAGGCGGTGGAGCGGATCAACGAGCAGTTGGCGGAGCAGCTGGCGACGGTGGACACGACGGGCGTGAGCGTTCGGATCAACGCGGCGGGCAACGGTCTGGAGGTGGTCAACGAGAACGATCACGTGAGCACCAACCCGGTGTCGGTGTTCGTGCGGAACAGGACGACGGGCAGCGGCGCGTCGCTGCGGTACACGCGGACGACCGCGAGCGACCTGGGCCTGGCGGGCGCGACGGGGGAGACGGAGTACACGGAGGGCTCGACGACCTCGGGCAAGCGGCTGCTCGCGTCGCTCAACTCGACGCTCACGAGGAACCTGAACGGCGGTTCGGGCGTGGCAACCAACGGCGGGGGGCTGGGCGAGCTGGTCATCACGGATCGGGGCGGGGCGGCGGCGACGATCACATGGGCCGCCGATTCGTCGGTGGAGGAGATCATCCGTGCGATCAACGACCACTCGTCGACGACGCTGACGGCGGCGCTCAACGCGGAGGGGACGGGGATCACGATCACGGACTCGACGGGCACTCCCACGGGCAACCTGATCATCGCGGGGGCGTCGGCGGCGTCAGCGTCGTCGACGAGTGGTCGTTG
>CAZHKB010000556.1:0-1913 GCA_964533405.1 uncultured Phycisphaeraceae bacterium
GTTCTCGGGCGGGGGATTGAACACCGAGCCATCGAGACGCAGAGGGGGGAGCGCGGGCAAGGGGGTGGAGAGCACCCGCCGTTCGGGGCCGCGGCTGGTGGCACGATGCCACGTTCACCGCGTGGTGAATCGTCGGTGGCCAGCGTGATGGGACGTGAAGCCGAAGAGGGTCGCCATGGGGAACAGAATCAGGGCTTGGAGGAGGGCGGCCACGCCCGTGTAGAGGCTGGAGAGCAGGCGGGCGCCCAGTTGCGGGGCGGGACGGAAAGCGATGGGGTCGCCATAGGTGGCACGGATGGTGAGCAGGGCGACGACGACGATTGCGGCGACGATGGCCCCGGCGATGGACATGGCCAGGAGCGTGAGGGGATTGCGCTTGATGAGCATGGCGCGGAGGTTGAGGGTGAGGGCGGACGCGAGTGTGAAGCCAAGGGCGGAGGGGCCGGGCACGCGGACCTCGCCTCCGGTGGTGAGCGCGAGGGGGAAGGTGAGGTCGAGCAGCAGCCCCGCGACGGCGGCGGCCCAGAGGGCGGCGACGGAGGGAGCGTGCATCGCGACGAAGATGACCAGCGGCAGCACGAGCGAAGGCGCGATTGCGGTCGGGCCCAGCGCGAGCGCGGGTTTGAGACTCAGTTCGAGGCCCAGCACGAGCCAGAGCGCGAGAAGGTAGACGGTCCAGTTCATGGCGGGGCACCGCCTTCGCGCGGCACGGGGGCGGGAGCGGGCGTGCGGGCGGATTCAGCGCCGGCGTCCTCCCGCGAGACGGGGATGCGCAGGACGACCTCGCTGACGCGAGAGAGATCGACCAGCGGGCGGACCACCAGCATCTGGCGGAGCGGCTGCTCGGGGTTGGGCTGGATGGAGGCGACCTGCCCGAGGATGAGTTCCTGGGCACTCTCGGGCCAGGTGGGGTCGGAGAGTCGGACGCGGTGGCCGACGGCCAGGGCGACGCCCATCGGCAGGCCCGCGGGGTTCTCGACGGGGCCGATCAGGGTGCCGTCGCCGGCGGGGGCGAGGCTGCAGCGCAGGCGCGGGGCCTCGCGGGAGTCCCCCAGGACGACGACGCCCTCGACGCGGGAGGCCGAGCGATCGGTGATGGGGCGGACCTGGGCGATCATGGCGCGGACGGAATCGACGCGGCCCAGGAGCTGGACGCCCTCGACGACGGCGATGGAGGTGCCGGGGGTGATGTTGCTGCCGCGCGGGGCGCGGACGGACATGAGGCCGCTGGAGAGATCGCTGCTGGCGCCGATGACGGGAGTGGCGAGTTGGCGGACGCCCAGACCGGGGTTGAGTTCGAGGCCGGATTGCAGGAGGGCGATCTTCTCGAGCAGGCGGTCGTTGGCGGACCGCTCGCGGAGGTAAAGGGTCTCGAACTCCTCCGCGCGGAGGCGCCAGGCGCGGCTGCCGGCGTCCTCATCGGCGACCAGCGGGGCGGCGGGAACGACCCAGCGGATGAAGCGGGAGACCGGGTGGCTGATGGGGGCGGCCAGGGTCTGGACGAGCGTGCCGAACCAGCCTGCCCAGGCGAGGTTGCGAGCGGGCAGAAGGGCGGTGATCGTGAGGAGGACCAACGCGACCGGGAGGGCGCGGCGAGCGTTGAGCAAGGACGAGAGCGGGCCGGGCATGTGGGGCAGGATAGCGGTAGGCGGGGTGGGGGTGATCGAACGTCGTGCGTGAGGGTGGTTCCAAGCCGTTGCGCAAGGATCGGGTGAGACGCTGGCGCCCGCTCCGGGCGATGATCGGAGATCGGCGCGTTACGGCTTTAGCCTAACGGGCTGCGCGTCGGGGTCGTGGGCCGCGCCTTCGCCGTGGGTGTCGGTGATCGCGTCATGCCACGGCCCGTTCAGGTTGAGCCAGGAAGAGCGGATGAGCAGCGGGCGTGGGTGCTCCGGGAGCGGGTGGTCGTGGTC
>CAZHKB010000557.1:0-1909 GCA_964533405.1 uncultured Phycisphaeraceae bacterium
CCATCGCCACGATATCCCCCACGCACCCATGCCCCGCCAGCGCGGTGAACACACCCATCGTCACCGGGTCCAACGTCCCCTCATACGCCAATCCCCTCGACACCTTTACCTTCGCACTCGCCAACGCCCACCCCTCGCCACCCTCCTCCGACGTCGCGGGCCTCGTCTCCCGCGTCAAGCGCACGTCCGGATTCACCCGCACCCGCACCCGACGCAACGCCTCATCGCTCCCCAGCGACTGGATCGCATCCCACGTCTCCATCATCCGACCCACCTGATCCCCGCACGGCCCAAGCATCTTCTCCGGCGACTCGCTGAACCTCGCCCACTTCGCATCCCCAGCCTCCCCGCTCCGTCTCAGCACCACCACGCCAGACCCCATCGCCTCGATGCCCGCGCCCTGGTAATACTCCATCCACTCCCGATGCCGCGCCCGCAGCCCCTCGCCCTCCAGATTCTCCGAGTGCGTCAGCCACCGCGCCGCGTACTCGCTCGGGTCGCTCGCCCACGACCGCAGCACCCACATGTCGCACCCCGTGCCCGCGGCCCACGACGCCAGCCGCTCCTGCCACTCCCGCCCCTTCATGTGCGCCCAGTTGCACAGGAAGCACGCGAACCCCTCCGGATTCAGCCTTTGGGCCGCCCCACGCACCACCGCCTCGCTGATCCCATCGCCGTGCATCCCACCGTCGCGATAGATGAACTCCTTGCTCGGCGAGATCACGAACGGCGGGTTCGACACGATCAGGTCGAATCCCATCCCCTCCACCGGCTCGTACAAACTCCCGAATCGCGTCTCCACGTTCGTCAGCCCGTTGATCCGGGCCGTGAACCCGGCCAGCGCGACTGCCCGCTCGTTCATGTCCGTCGCGACCACCTTCCCGCAGTGCTCGCCCGCGAACACCGCCTGCACCCCGCATCCGGTTCCCAGGTCCATTGCCGTCGCGACCCGCCGCCGCACCGTGATGTTCACCAGCGTCATCGAGCTGCTGGCCGCCCCCATCACATAGTCCGGCGCGGGCCTGGTCCCCGCCACCACGGGCAGGTCCGCGATGAACACCCGACCCGACAACGGCGTGATCGACAGCAGTGCCCGCACCTGGTCCCCGCTCCGCGCCACCAGCCCCGCCCTCTCCCACGCCCCCGCCTCCATCGGCGCCACGGCCTTCTCAAACGCCTCCGCGCCCACCGCCTGCGCGCACATCACCCCCCGGATCAGCGTGTCGAGCGCCGTGCCCCCCGCCGTTCGCGACAGCAGCGCGGCCTTGCCCAGCTTCCGCCCGTCGTCGATGGAGTCGACCTTCAGATGCCGCTTGATGGTCGCGTCGTCATACCCCGCTTCCCGCAGCACACCACGGGCCGCCTCGAACTGCTCGCCCGTCTCAAATCCCACGCGCGGTATTGCCATGGGCGGAGGGTAGAGGGGAAGGTGCCAACGTGCCAACGGGCTGCCCTCGCCAGTTCGACGCCTCACACCTCGACACTTCACACCTCGACAACTTTCTTCCCTTATTGTTCACCCGCGCGCGCCAACTTGCGTCAATAAGCACGTTCTGGCCGACTTTCCTCGACTCCGCGCCTTGACTCCCCCAACCCCCGTCCTCGCGGAGCCACAGGCCTCGCTCCGTGTCGCCACAACCACAGGCCTCGAAAGGACGGTCCCATGACCACCCGCTCCACCCTCGCGCGCGCCCTGTTCCTGCTGCTCGCCCTCGCCTCCCTGCTCCTCCTGCCCGCCTGCTCCACCTTCCACGACCTCGTCGGCCTGCGCGATCAGGCCGTCACCGAGCGCGACCGCCTCGACCAGCACGCCGCCGAACTCGAAACCACCCTCGCCGCCACCCCGCCCACCGACCCCGCCCGCCCCGAACTCGAACAGCGGCATCACGATCTCACCCCCAAGGCCGGT
>CAZHKB010000558.1:0-1908 GCA_964533405.1 uncultured Phycisphaeraceae bacterium
CCACAACAACCGCCCACGCCCACGCGCGCACCCAAAGATCGAGGGGGCCCGGCTTTGCAGACCCGCCCGAGTGCGCAGGCAGACGTAAAACGAAGCGGGCTTCCCATCGGCCCGGGTGCTCCGCGTCACCAACCCCATCCCCGGCCACCGCGAACCGCCCGCCGCCGCGGCACGCGGCAAACAGACCCTCCCCACAGAACTGGGTTTCGTTCCCGAGCCAACCTGCACACGTCGCCCACCGCCACAACCACCCATCCAAAAAAACTCGCGGCGGGCGCCATCAGGCGCCCGCCGCGAAAATCAGTTCAAGTCAGCCGCAACCCGCCAGCACACCTCACTCAGCGGTTGGAACCGCTGCTGTTGCCGCCCGTCCCAGGACGCGAACCGGCACCCTTGCCGGTCTCCTTGTCCTCGTCCGCGCGGCCGCCGGTCTTGTCCGCCGTGCCCGCACGCGAACCGGCACCCTTGCCGTCGGTGTCGTCTTCCTGACGAGCTCCGCCGGACTTCTCCGCCATGCCGGAACGCGACCCGGCATCTTTGCCGTCCTTCTCGTTCTCCTGACGAGCGATGCCCGGCTTGTTCGCGGACCAGCCGCCCGTGGACGAGTCCTTGTCGTCGTCCTGACGACCGCCGGTGTTGCCGCCAGCCCCGGCGCGAGCCCCGGCATCCTTGTTGACGCCCTTGTTCGCATCGGTGTCTTCGTTCTGACGACCACCGGCGTTGCCGCCCGTGTTGCCCGCGACCGTGCGATTGCCCTGGCCCGCGCCCTGGCCGCCGCTCTGCATCCCCCCACCGGTGCCGCGGTTGCCGTTCTGACCACCGCGCTCCGGAGAACCGGCCGCGGCCTCGTCCCGCTTGCGACGATCGTCGTCGGCCTGGTTCCCGCCAGCGTTTGGATTCCTCTGCTCAGCCATGATAAATCTCCTTACCCGGCTCCATGCCGGGCGACTTCAGGCACGCACGCAACAACTCGTAGGTGAGCGACGGCGATCCGGCACACAAGCCGGAACGCCCCGTGCGTTCTCACGATCCCGCGAAACTCCCAACGACCAACCACCACGCGGAACCGCCCTGACGCACGAACTATCACGCTCGCGAATGAGCCGCCCGTGAACTCGCCATGAACACCCCCCGATTCTCACCCGGCGACCACCCGGCCCACCCGGCGCTGTCACCTCACATCGCCTCCCACGTCGGAAATGCGAAGTGAGACAAATCGTCGTTCCGACTCGGGCGTGCCACCGATCGTGGCTCGACGCGATCGGTGCGGGTTGGCCGCTTGTGACCGAGGCACCGATCGCTCAACGCAGCGATCGGTGGCACGGCGATGCCCAAGCTCCATCGCGAGCCTCGTCTGACACCTCCCCCGCACGCGGCGGAGGAGGGGCGGAGCCCGCGACTCTGCGGGGAGTCGTCACATCCTTTGGACGTGCTCGCCTTCCAGGATTTCCTGGACGGTGATGAGTTTGATGATTCGGCCCGACTGCTTGTGGAAGGCCGCGCACTCGGCGTGGGCGTCGGAGGAGAACCCGAACGCGACGAAGAAGCCGCGCTGGCGTTCCTCGCGGGCCATGACGGCCTCGAAGGCGTCAATGTCGGGCCGCCCGACCTTCTCGACCTGCTTGACCTGGATCGGGAACCAGTCGCCAGCGAACATGGAGTCCTTGTCGCTGGGCTTGGTGCCCACGGGGAAGATGCGGCCGTCGATGCCCATATCGCCGACCTGCACCTTGTTGGGGATTCCGCCCAGGCCGATGACGGCCCAGTTCTCGAACTCGAACGGCGGGATGGCCCTGAGCTTCTCGATGGTCCACGGCAGGTCACGCACAATGAAGGAGTTGGTGTCGTGGGCCCGATGCCCCGGCTCGCTCTCGCGCATCTTGCAAACATCGCGCAGCCGCTTGGCCA
>CAZHKB010000559.1:0-1890 GCA_964533405.1 uncultured Phycisphaeraceae bacterium
ATGGTGGGGGCGTTGAGTCGCATAACGAAGATGTCGCGGCCTTCGAGTGAGTTGCCGGCGGTGGTGCGTGTGACCATGTCGGGGCGGGCGGCGACGAGGGTGTCGACGTAGGCGGACACGGAGGCAATGTCCTTGAAGTCGTCGAACCAGGCGTCGGTGGGTGCGTCGGGGGCGAGCAGGGCGCGCGGAACGGTTGCGAGGCGGGCGGTCTCGGCGTCGATGAGGGTCTGGACGTTTGGGATGACGATCTCGAAGGTGAGGCCGGCGTCGCGCATGGCGGCGAGGCCCTCGGGTGAGACGCGGTACTCCTGCTCGCCGATGGCCGCGGCCTCTCCCCAGTGGTCGGGGCTGATGGCGAGCATGGTGCGCAGGTCGCGGAGGGTGTTGAGCGTGACGCGGACGACGGCGTGGTTGTCGTAGCGGACGCGGGGTTCGGCGTGAGCGGTCACAGCGGGCTGGGTCGGCTGCGCGTGGGCGAAGGTGGTAAGGCAGCAGAGCAGAGCGAGCGTGCGGCGCATGGAGAGTCCCCCGTGTTGGACGGGACCATGCTACCCGTTGGGGAGCTGGGAACGAAGAGGAGTTGGTGGAACGGGCGAGATGGGCTTGTGGGCGCGTGCGGGAGAATCACACCGGTCGCTCAGAGCCGCGGCGGGTGGCACGGGATGGTCGGGATGCGATGAGGCTTAGACGGCGACGCGGAGGGCGCGCTGGTTGAGGTCGTCGGCGAGGCGTTGGGCGAGTTCGCGGGACTCGCAGCGCTGCATGGTGGCCCAGCCGCCGCGGGCGGGGGTGGGGCCTGCGGAGCGGCCGATGCGTGTCCAGACGTACCACTCGCCGGACTGGTCGGTGTCGGCGCGGAAGGCGGGAGAGGAGTAGGCGGAGCGGAAGGGGTGTGAGTCGGCGGTGGCGGTGGTCGCGTCGGGTTGCCCGGTGAAAGGCTGCCCGGCGAAGGGATCCGCGTTGAAGGGATCGGTGGAGAAGGGCGCGGCGGAGAACGGGGTGTTGTGTTCAGTGGCCATTCCAAACCTCCGTGCGGGGGGCCGTCGCCGACCTTGCGTTCCTACGAGGTCGGACAAGGCATGTTCGCAGAAACGGGGAGGGTTTGTCAAGGAATGGCTGAGAGAATGTGAGTGGGACGTTAGCGTGGGCAAACTTTGTGGAGAAACCTGGTGGTGGGGGATGTCGGTTGTCCGGTTTGAACACGAAGGACGCGAAGAGAACGCGAAGGCCTGGGATGGGATGGGGCGAGCGGGGGCGCGGCGATCATGGCGGAGCCGCACCCCGGGTCCGCTTGGCGACCTTCGCGTCACGTTGCGACCTTCGCGTTGAAACGGGCCACCGTGTGCCGCCGAAGCGCCCGCGACCGCGGGTCACTTTGACTTGACGTAGTTGAGAGTCGAGGGGGCCAGGCCGAACTCGGGGGCGGGTTCCACGCCGAACTCGCAGGCGATCGCCTTGAGCATGGCGTGGTGGTGGACGGCGTGGTGGAAGGCGAAGTGCAGTTCGCGGCCCAGGGAGGAGTCGAGCGTGGCTTCCGCGCCGTCGGCGGTGAGCATGACCTGGATCTGGACCGGGCCGCGGAGGGCGCGGTCGTCGAGGGACTCGACGCGGCGGCGGAGGGCGTCGATGGCCTGGATGGCGACGGCGGGCGCGGTTTCCATCGGGACTTCGCGGCTGCGGCGGTCGTAGTCGATGGGCTGTCGCGTGTCGAGGCAGGCGAGGGCGGCGGCGAAGTGGTCGACGGTGTGGCGGACGTGCTTGCCGATGGTGCCGCCCTTGATGGACTGGCTGGTGCGGGTGTAGACGTCGGGGGGCAGGGCTTGGATGAAGCGGGAGCACTGATCGAGGATGGCGGAGACGGCGGCGGCGACGGGGGGGCAGGAGCAGGAG
>CAZHKB010000560.1:0-1883 GCA_964533405.1 uncultured Phycisphaeraceae bacterium
TACCCCGGCCCGCACGCCACATCCAGCACGCGCACGCCGGGGCCGATGCGGGCGGCATCGAGCATCGGCGCGATTGCCTGGCCGGTCGCGCCGCCGAAGGCCGTGTCGTAGCGCTCGGCGACATCCCGCCACCCGCGCAGTTCGAAGTGTTTAAAGGTTTGGAACGCGCGTTCAGGGGTTTGGGCCATGAGAGAATCTTAGTTCGCCTTAATGTGACGCTTCACATACTCCCGCGCGATCGACTCGTATTGCGGGTTCACCATCCGCATGGCCTTGGCCTCACTGACAGCCTGTTCAATTGGTACGCCCTGATCCAGCACGCGCCACGCGATCCACCCTGGCCCGACGCGGTTACCCGTGCGGCAGTGCAGTGCAAGGATTTGGCCCTTGGTCTCGCCGTCACGCAGGGCGGTTCGGGCTGCATCGATCACCGCGTCCGTCAGTTCGCTCGGATCCTTGTAGGGCAGCGAGCAGTACGCGACGCCCGCCTCCGATGCTGCCTTAGATTCGTCGTAGCCCGCGTGCTCGGCGGGCTTGCGGAAGTTCACAAGGCCGTTCACGCCCGAGGCCTTCAGCGCGGCGACCTGGGCCGCATCGGGCTGGCTGAGCAGCACGCGATGCTTCACGCCCCCGATGGCAACCTCCGGCGGCGGCACGGGTGAACCGGCCTTGATGCGAGGTGTTTCTCGACGTCCCGCGGCGTGCCCCTCGCGCACAAAGTCGCTCACACCCGCGGCGTGCGACCAGAGCAGGGCGACGGCCTCGGGATCATCGCTGGACTCAACAATGCTCACGCCCTTGTCCGTCGGAGTGATGGCCAGGCGGACAGCGCTGTGCTTCTTGAAGAGTTCGGTAAAGACCGGGTCCCACACCCGCACCTGCGCGCCCGTCTTCATGCGGGCCTGCATCGCGGCGGCGTGCTCCTTGATGCGGGCCGCCACGGCGGCATCGTCGCTCTCGGTGGTCGCCTCGACGCCGGTCGCGGTGTAGACCACGGTACGACGGAGTTTCGTGTGGTCGCTGAGGAGTTGCTGCCAGATGTCGCGGTCGTGGGCGACGGAGTTCACGCCGGGGTATGGGTTGTTCGTTGCCTGGGCGCTGGCCGGTGGAGACATCGGCGCAGGAGACGTATCGGTCGTGCTCGCCGCGCGAGGTTCGCCCGCGCACGAGGCGAGCAAGGCAGTCGCGGAGAGAGCCGCCAATGTAATGATGTTGACGAGCGGTGTGGATGTGCGAGGGTGTTTCATGGTCTGCTCCGGGGCTGGTTGGGTGCCATCGTTGGCCTAGGCGTGCGCGGGGGCGATCGGGTTCATCTCAAAGTGCTCCAGCGCGGCGGCGACGATGCTGATGTACGTGTACACCGGTCCGCCGCCCATCATGACCGCGACGCCCGCGGCATCCATCACTTCCTTGGGCGTCGCCCCGACCTTGAGGCACTTCTCAACGTGCGTGTAGATGCACGGCTCGCAGCGCGTGACGATGCCGCAGGCCAGCGCGATGAGTTCCTTGTGCTTGACGGAGAGGCCGCCCTCGCCGCCATCCTTCATCAGACCCTGAAAGAACGGCCCGAAGGCCTTGCCGATGTCGGGGCCCTTGGCCTTGGCAAGGTTCATGCGGGCGGGCCAGGATTCGTAGAACGCAGATGCGGTGCTCGACATGGTGAGGTTCCTGAGTGGAGGAGATCGGATCGTCGTGAAGCCGCAACGAACACGCGTCGCGTGCATCCCTTGGAGGCGTGCGGCGGTGGAGAGGTTCCCAATGTTTCCCGACGCCATGTCGGCCACATGACCAGCCGGTCACTCAATGGTACGGTTCGCCTGTCGCTGGGCCTTGGCCACCGCCCGCACGATCCACGCGATGCTGCCCACGCCGATGATGGCGAA
>CAZHKB010000561.1:0-1883 GCA_964533405.1 uncultured Phycisphaeraceae bacterium
CCCTCCTTCAGCACGCCCACCCACTCACCCATCCCCACCGTGAGCGGGTGCGTCGTGTCCAGGGTTGCCGAGAGCATCGCCCCGGGGATCGAGTCCTCCAGGCGTCGCTGCCGCCGCTGCGCGAACGTCAGTGTGCTCAGGGCCGGACGGTCATCAGGCCTATACCCCGGAATCTGCTCGTCCTTCAGTTCCAGAAGCGTCGCGCTCGCCCACGCCGCGCTCGACCCGGTCGCCACCAGCGTCCCCCCGCCCTGCACCCACGCCTTCACCCGATCCAACGCCGCCCCTCCAATCGACGTTGCGTCCGCCAGCACGATCACATTCAGATCATCCAGCGTGCTCTCCGACAGCTGATCCGCCGCCAGCACCGTGTGCGGAATCCGCATGTCCTGGTCCAGCATGTGCCAGTGATGCCCGAAGGAGTTCGCATCCCCGCCGCCCCGGATCAGCCCGATCCGAGGCGTCACCCATCCGCGGTTCGCGTTGTTCCCCAGCGCAGGCCCGTCCTCGGGCAGCCCCGTCGCCGCCTCCACCACCCGACACCCCATCGCCTCCGCACGGCGCAGAAACTCGCCCAACGCCCGCTCCTCATTCCGCAGCGCGTGCACGATCAGACTCCCCCGCGCCATCACCTCCTCGCCCATCGTGATCGGCGCATCCGCCAGCCGCAACGAGATCTCCAGGTCAATCGCCGCCCCCATCAACGCCGGCGCCATCAACCCGCCCGCGTCGATCATCCACGCCGTCACCCCTTCGGGCCGCCGCCACGCATCCAGTTCCTCTTCCTCTATCGCCGCGACCCAATCCCACGCGAACGCCGCAGCCTCACCCTCGCGCATCGACCGCACCGGCGGCGCAACCGCCTCCCGCGAATACCTCGCCTCCAGCCCGAACGCCACCGGCACGCTCCACGCCGTGATGTCGTACGTCTCCAGTTCCTCCACGAACGTCGATCGCTCGAACAGCGCACGCGCCAATCGCCCCATCGCCTGATCCGTCCGGATCACCAGCGTCCCCTCGGGCAACGTGCCGCTCGCCGCCAGCTGCCCGTCGCGATACCCCATCAACCCTGGCGCATCCCACTCCCGCTCCAGCCGCTCCACCACGATCCCGTGCGACCCGCACAGCGACAGCATCCGCGCCGTCGCCTCCGCGTCCGATTCCGGCAGCACGAAATACGTCTCGGGCGTCGCCCGCGCATCCTCGATCGTCCGCACAAAGAACCGTCGGAACCGCGCCAACTGCTCCTCCCGCCGATCCGCCGTGGTCTGCACAAACGCCATGTTCAGAATGAAGTGGTGCCGCGTCCGCTCCACCAGCGTCAGCGTGTGCGTATCGGTCACCTCCACCGCCACGCCCGCGAACCCGTGCCCGGCCTTCTCATTCAGCAGCCCGATCGCCCCGTGATAGCAAGGCAGCACCTTCCCATAGCCCGGATACAGGTAGTCAAACCGTTCCTCGGTCGCAAACAGCAACCCATCCTCATCGAACCGCTCCGCCCCCGACCCCCCATACACATGCACCCACTCCACCGTTTCCTGCGGCAAGTTCCGGTTGTAAGGCTTCTCCCCCGCCCCGAAAAAGAACGGGCTGTCGTACCCCTGCTCGTGGTTGTCCACATGCAGCTGCGGCATGTACTCCCGATACACCGGCAACCTCGCCCGGCTCTCCACCTGCGTCAGCCACACCCAATCCCTGTTCAGATCAAAGTAGTAGTGGTTCGTCCGCCCGCCTGGCCAGGGCTCATGGTGCTCCGCCGCCGCGTGCGCCGGGTTGGGCACCCGCCCCACCGTCTGGTCGTAGTGCGCCACGTATCGCATCCGTCCATCCGGATTGATGCACGGATCGATGACCGTCACGCACGCGGCGGCGGAGCACCATGA
>CAZHKB010000562.1:0-1880 GCA_964533405.1 uncultured Phycisphaeraceae bacterium
CCCCCGCCGCGCCGGGTGAGAAGCCCCGCCACCCCCTGGTGGAAATGCTCCTCATCGCCGCACCCACCGTCATCACCATGACCTCCTACACGGTCATGCAGTTCTTCGACGGCTTCATGGTCTCCCGCTACGGCACCCAGGGCGACGTCAACGTGGCCGCACAGGGCAACGGCGGCATGATCGTCTGGCTCGCCCTCTCCATCGTCCTGGGCCTCGTCGGCGTCATCAACACCTACGTCGCACAAAACCTCGGCGCAGGAACCCCCGAAAAGGGCTCCGCCTACGCCTGGAACGGCCTGTGGCTCGCGCTTGCCATGGCCCTGCTCATGCTCCCCTACACCGCCGTCATCCCCTCCATGTACCAATGGCTTGGGCACGAGGGCGATCTGCTCCGCCTTGAAACCTCGTACGCACGGGTCCTCTGCTTCGGCGCGTTCTTCACCCTTGCCAGCCGCGCGTTATCGCAGTTCTACTACGGCATCCACAAGCCCACCATCATCATGCTCTGTGCCCTGGGCGCCAACGTCGTCAACGTCTTCCTCAACACCATCCTCATCTACGGGCGCGAGGGCGTGCCCGACGGCTGGTCGATGGGCTGGGCACTCCAGCCCGCCGCCTGGATCGCCCGCACCCTCGATGTCGAGCCCATGGGCGTCACCGGCGCCGCCCTCGCCACCGTCGTCGGCACCTCGCTCGAGTTCATCATCCCCTTCGCCATCTTCTTGTCTCCCCGATACAACAACCCCTACCAGACACGACGCGCCTGGCGGCTGTCGCTCCCCCACATCAAGGACATCCTCAAGATCGGCTGGCCCGCCGGCCTCATGTTCGGCAACGAGATGATCTGCTGGGGCTACCTCATGGTGGGCCTGCTCCCCGCCGGTGGCCGCGCCGCCGGCGAGGACCCCGTCCTGCACGCCAGCGCGGGCTGGATCGCCCTGCGCTACATGCACCTCTCCTTCATGCCCGCGGTCGGCATGTCGATCGCCGTCACCGCCATCGTCGGCAAGTGCATGGGCATGGGACGCCCCGACCTGGCCGCCAAACGCGCCAAACTTGGCCTCGCCGTCACCCTGGGTTACATGGCCCTGTGCGCCGTCGCCTTCGTCGTCTTCCGCGAGCCCATGATCCGCGTCTTCATCGACGAGAACCTCCCAGCCCCCAAGATCGCCGACCTCATCCGCATCGGCTCGGGCGTCATGATCGCCGCCGCCGTCTTCCAAGTCTTCGACGCCCTGGGCATCACCCTCTCGGGCGCCCTCCGCGGCGCGGGCGACACCGTCTGGCCCGGCGTGCTCACCGTCATCCTCGCCTGGACCCTGCTCATCGGCCTCGGACACGCCATGATCGAGATCGCACCACACCTGGGCTCGCTCGGCCCCTGGATCGCCGCCTCCGCCTACATCATCGCCCTGGGCATCGCCCTCCTCTGGCGCTTCGCCTGCGGCAAGTGGAAGTCCATCAAGCTCGTTGATGGACCGACGCCGATCAGCCACTGAACCAACGCGATCCGCAACCCCGGGGGCTCCCAGCGCGCCTAGACTTCTCTCCACATTCCCTACACCAATCAAACCCCAAAGACCCCGCCCCGGGGCTCGTAGCGCACCACGCAATCCCCCAGGAGTCCTCTGAATGCCCAGCGATCTGGACATGGTCATCGGCGCCGAAGAGTCCAAGCGCGACGTCGAAGCCGCTCGCAAGCACATCGCCGCCGCCTCCAAGGCCAAGGAGTCCGGCGACCGCCCGGCCGCTATCGCCGAGCTCCGCCGCGCCGTCGCCGCCGACCCCGCCAACAACGACGCCATGTTCAGCCTCGCCTACCTCCTGGACCTGGCCGGCGCCGAGGACGAGTCCGCCGCCCTGTACGAGCGAGTCTGCGA
>CAZHKB010000563.1:0-1871 GCA_964533405.1 uncultured Phycisphaeraceae bacterium
GGCACGGGGCGGGTCTCGACGGTGAATGTAAGAACATCGCCGTCGACCTTGAAGTCGCGCACGGTGTTGGTGCGTGCGGCGTCGCCCTCGTAGACGACCTTGTTGTTGCGGATGGTGTAGGTGATGGTGCGCCCACTCTCGCCCAAGGTGAGGGACCACACGCCGGAGGGGTCGGCGTCGGGGCCTTGGCGGGTGGCGAAGAACTGTCTGACGCGCCCCGAGGGCATCATGGTCTGGCCCACCATGCGGTCGGGTGTGACCAGAACGGCGGAGATGACCAGTTCGCCCTCTTCGCCGGGGGCGGCCGAGTCGAGCAGGAAGGAGACCTGATCGCCAGCGAGTCGGGCGTTGCGGCCGTTTAGAGGGCGACCCCCATCGGTGAATCGGACCTTGCGTCCGGATTCGAAGGTGAGCACGCCGGTGATGGGCTCGGCCAGCGGAGCGACCGTGGGCTCGAGGGCGAACGTGAGGTCCCAGTCGCCGTCGAGTTTGGGGTCGGGGGCGGCGGAAAGTTCGGTGCGCACGCCGTCGATCCAGATGTCGCGGATCGTGGTGTCGGCCTTGAAGATGTTGCCGGTGGCGAGGATGAGGTTGGCGACCTTGCCGGGCTCGATGGTGCCCATGAGGTCGGAGACACCCAGCAACTCGGCGGGGTTGGTGGTGAGCATGGCCAGGGCGCGGTCTTCGCTCAGGCCGTTCTTGATGGCGGTGCGGAGGTTGTCGTCGAACTGCTCGCGCCGGCGGACCTTCGCGGTGGTGAGGCTGACGGGCACGCCGGCGGCGTCGAGCCGGCGCGGCGTGGTCGGGGCCTGCTCCCACGTCATGAGGTCGGTGAGGGAGAGGCCGTCGATACGGCCCACCGAGGAGACGTCGGGGGTTTCGGGGAAGTTGAGCGGGAGGATGACGGGCCAGGCCATGTCGATGACCGGCTGGAGGGCACGGACCTCCAAGCCCGAGGCGACGAGGATGCCGCGGCGGCCGAACTCCTCGGCCAGCGGAGCGGCGCGGAGGGATTCGAGCTCGGAATCGGAGTCGAAGAGGAGGCGCTGGGAAGAGTCGGAGAGGGAGTCGAGGCAGTTGGTGGGGATGGACTCGCCTGCGTCGCGGGCGTCGCGCTGCCAAGCGGCGTCGATGAACGACTGGCGGAGCAGGGCGACCGAGCCGATGCGAGACTGCGGGTAGGTGGCGGTGGGGGCGGGGGCCGCGCCGGGGGCTCCGCCGCCGCCGCCGAAGCCGACGGTGTCGAGGCCGACGGCGAGGAACTCGGTGGCTGCCTGGGCGGTGGGGTCGGAGCCTGCCCGCGACCCGACGTAGACAGGTGGGCGGATGTCGGAGGGGTCATCGGGGGTCACGCCGAGGGAGACGACGGCGGTGGTGCCGCGGATAATGCCGCGGGCCGGGACGATGTTGGCGGCGGTAAATCCGAGTTTGCGCAAGGAATCTGCCACGTCGCGGGCGACGCCGGGGCTGGCGAGGGCGTCGCGCTGCGGGGTGATCAGCGGGTTCCAGTGCAGGCCCGGGGAACCCACGGGTGGCGCGGCGACATCGACCTCGACAAAGGGGTCGATGAACCCGGCGTAGAGGTGCAGGTCGGTGCAGTCCCAGACGCGGGCGCCGGCGGGGGTGACGGGGTTGTCGGCCTGTCCGTCGTCGTCGGCGTCGAGGCCGGGCGTGACCGAGACGATAAGCCCGTTGCGGATGACCACGGTGGCGTGTTCGATGGTTTCGGTGGGAGAAACGTGGACGGTGGCGTTGATGAGGGCGGCCCAGTTGAGGTCGGCCTCGCGCACGCCGTTGGGCGGGGGGGCCAGCGGGCTGTCGCTGGTCTGGGCGAGCGTGGGCAGGGCGCAGGCGGCGAGGCAGGCCAGGGC
>CAZHKB010000564.1:0-1869 GCA_964533405.1 uncultured Phycisphaeraceae bacterium
CCTCCGGTCCCTTCCTGCCGAACCCTCACCCGCCGCCCCCACCCCCATCTGCGTCACCAGCATCCGCAACTGCTGGTGCGTCTCATGCCACTCCCTCATTCTTACAAACGACAGGAACTTCGACCGGCACCACGCCACCAGCTTGCTCCGCGACAGGCGCCTCTGCTGCTCGTGGTACACCTTCCACAGGTTCACATACGTCATAAAGTCCGACGCCGGGTCCTCGAACTTCTGGTGCGCCTGGTCCGCCGCATCCCGCTTGTCCATCGGCCGATCCCGCGGGTCCTGGATCGAGAGCGCGGCCGCGATCACCAGCAGGTCCTCAAGGCATCCCTCATCCGCGCCCGCCAGGATCATCCGCCCGATCTGCGGATCGACCGGCAGGTGCGCCAGCCGCTCGCCGATCTGCGTCAGCTGCCCGCCCTCATCGATCGCCCCCAGCTCATGCAGCGTCTCGTACCCGTCCTTGATCCGCCGTGGTTCGGGCGGCTCGACAAACGGGAACCGCTCCGGTTCACCCAGCCGCAGCGCCTTCATCTGCAGAATCGCCCCCGCCAGATTCGTCCTCAGGATCTCCGGCTCGGTGAACGCCGGGCGGGTGTCAAAGTCCTCTTCAGAGAACAACCGGATCGCGATGCCCGGCGCCACGCGCCCGCACCGCCCAGACCGCTGGGCCGCCGACGCCTGACTGATCGCCTCGATCGGCAGGCCCAGCACCCGCGTCCGCGCCGAATACCGGCTGATCCGCGCCAGCCCCGAATCCACCACATACCGGATTCCAGGCACCGTCAGCGATGTCTCCGCCACATTCGTCGCCAAGACGATCCGCCGATGCGGGTGCGGCTTGAACACCCGCTCCTGCTCCTCCACCGACAGCCGCGCGTACAGCGGCAGGATCTCCATCTGCGCCGCCCCACGAACATGGTGCTTCGCGAGCGCCTCGGCGACCTCCCGAATCTCCCGCTCCCCCGGCAGGAACACCAGCACATCTCCCCGCCCCTCCCTGGCCAGCTCATCCACCGCATCCAGAATGCCCGTCTCCAGATCGCGCTCCGCATCACCCGCATCGCCGATGAACGACGTCGCCTCTCCTGCCTCATCACCCTCCTGCGCAATCAACGGCCTGTACCGCACCTCCACCGGATACGTCCGCCCCGACACCTCGATGATCGGCGCGCCCTTGCCGCCTCCCACGCCGCCGCCGAAGTGCTTGCTGAACCGCTCCGGGTCGATCGTCGCCGACGTCACGATCACCTTCAGATCGGGCCGCTTGGGCAGCAGCATCGCCAGAAACCCCAGCAGAAAATCGATGTTCAGCGATCGCTCATGCGCCTCGTCGATGATGATCGTGTCGTACTGCTCCAGCCCGCGATCCCCCTGCGTCTCAGCGAGCAGGATGCCGTCGGTCATCACCTTGATGTACGTCCGCTCGCCCGTCTTGTCGCCAAACCGGACCTTGAACCCGACCTCGTTGCCCAGCGACACGCCGAGTTCCTCGCACAGCCGCGACGCGATCGACCGTGCCGCGATCCGCCGCGGCTGCGTGTGCCCGATCATCCCGCGCACGCCCCGCCCCATCGCCAGACACATCTTCGGCAACTGCGTGCTCTTGCCCGACCCCGTCTCGCCGCACAGCACAACCACCTGATTCGCGGCAATCGTCCGCTCAATCTCCTCGCGCTTGGCCAGAATCGGCAGGTCCATCTCGAACCTCGGGGTGGGCAGCCGCTCCCGCCGCCGCGCCATCCGCTCCCGCGCGAGTTCAATGTCAACCCGAATCTGTTCGATCGCCCGCGGATCAACTTGCGGCGTCCCTCGACGCGGCCCGCCCCGCGGACCACCGCGCAGCGCATCGCCCAGTTCCCGCCC
>CAZHKB010000565.1:0-1868 GCA_964533405.1 uncultured Phycisphaeraceae bacterium
GTTTCCAGGCGGGGCCGTTGTTTGCCCAGATTGTGCTGGCCGATGAGATTAATCGGGCGACGCCAAAGACACAGTCGGCGCTCCTGGAGGCGATGCAGGAGCGGAGCGTGACGGTGGCGGGGGTGACGCATCCGCTGCCGCGGCCTTTCTTCGTGATGGCGACGCAGAACCCGGTGGAGCAGGAGGGGACGTATCCGCTGCCCGAGGCGCAGCTGGACCGGTTCTTCTTCAAGTTGCTGGTGGGCTCGCCCTCGCGGGAGGACCTGGCGGAGATTCTGGCGCGGACGACGATGGGGGTGGAGGCGGAGGTGCGGGCGACGCTCTCCGCGGCCCGGCTGCTCGAGCACCAGGCGTTGCTGAGGGAAGTTGTGATCGCCCCGCACGTGCAGGACTACGCGATCCGGATGGTGCTCGCGACGCACCCGAAGGCGACGAGCGCGGGCGGGGGGCGGCGCGGGTTCGGCGGCGATCCGTCGGCGGGGGTGTACGCGACGCCGATGACGAACCAGTATGTGCGGATGGGGGCCAGCCCGAGGGCGGCCCAGGCGCTGGTGCTGGCGGCCAAGTGCCGGGCGCTGCTGGAGGGCAGGCCGGCGGCGGGGGTGGATGACATCCGGCATGTGGCGCTGGCCGCGCTGCGGCACCGGTTGATTCTGAACTTTGAGGCGGAAGCGGAGGGTGTGACGCAGGATGCGGTGGTGGGGAACATTGTGGAGACGTTGGCGGTGGAGGGGTAGTGGCTCAACGGAGCCGACCGCGCGAGCGGTCGGGCAAGTGACGCCTGGTGGCAGCGAGCCGTGCGACGTGGAGAAGCCCGTGCGGGTACGCTCTGAATGCGTTCGGCAAGTTTGGCCACTCTGGGCGTTCGGACGCTTGCCCGATCGCTCGCGCGATCGGCTCTGTTGGAGCGTGCGATGGCGGTTCCCATGGGCTGCTTCCTGACATGGTCATGTTCCGATGCACGCCTTCCGGGCGACAGGTTCGGATCGGTTGACGATCGCCATGACACCTTCGGTCAGGAGTACGCCCCGGCCGCTTCCGCGCGGGAGCAGGCCAACTGTTCGGCGATGACGGTCCAGGAAGTCGTGCTGTCCGCCCCGGCTCGGGCCGTTGTTGAGACGGCCCTTGGCAGGCACTGCGACGTTCGGAACTGGTCGATCGCCGCACTCAACGTGCGGAGCACGCACGTCCACGTGGTGCTCGTTCGGTGCGAGCATCGCCCGGAGATCGCGGTCGGCCAGCTGAAGTCATGGGCGACGCGGTACCTCCGTGAGGCGGGTCTGGCGAACGATGATCGGGTCTGGTCGCGAGAGGCAAGCACGCGGTACCTGTGGTCGGGGCCGGATGTTGACGCGGCGGCGGACTATGTTCTGAACATGCAGGGCGATGTGGCGCAGATCGGGTGGCGAGAACCCGGCGCGTGGCGGGCGATGATGACGGGAGGCGATGATGCGGGCTGAACGAGGAAGTCACGGGGACGCAACCAAGTCGACCGCGCGAGCGGTCGGGCACATGAGACATTGTGCGCGGAACCGGTCGGGTTTCCGGGCGTGTTGGGCGTCAGGACGGGCGGTCCGGGCGAGTCCAAGGGCCTCGGGCGGTCGTGCGGTTGCCCGATCGCTCGCGCGATCGGCTCTGTTGGTCGCGGGGCTCGCTTCGCTCGCGTTCGGGCAGGTTGCGGCGCCGTCGCCCGATCGGTTGCGGGCGTTCCATGACATGACGGCGGATACGCCGCATATTGCGGGGATGGCGGGGGACCGGGTGGTGGTGGATCGGCTGGTGGCGGCGTTTGAGGGGATGGGGCTGGAGGTTGAGCGGCACCCGTTCTGGGCGTTGTTGTGCGAGCCGTTGGCGGCGGAGGTGCAGGT
>CAZHKB010000566.1:0-1855 GCA_964533405.1 uncultured Phycisphaeraceae bacterium
GTCGCGCCGGCGTCGGAGACGGTCAGGTCGTGCGTGGGTGAGTAGACGCCGGCGACCTCGCGCTGGCTCTCGACGTTGACGGTGATGGACCACTCGGACTGGCTCGCGCCCTGGGCGCGGGGCAGGACGTAGTCAATGCGCTGGCCGTCGGCGGTGAGGAGTTGCTCGTAGACGAGCTTGATGACGGACTCCTCGCCGGCGGGGACGGGGAAGACGTTGGAGCGGATCATGCCGTAGCCCGCGAACTCGAGTATGGCGGGATCGACCATGCGTCGGACGATGGCCTCGTAGATGGCGCGGGCCTCATCCTTGGGGAGCAGTCGTGCCCCGCCGTCGTCGCCCAGGCCTTCGAGCTGGAAGTAGCGGATGGCCGCCCCGTCGGGGACGGGCATGACGACCTCGGCCTCTTGCGGGCGGCCCGCGGGGTTGTGCAGGACGACGCGGAGGGTGGTGGTGGCGACCTGCTCGCGGAGGTCGATGGTGGCCTCGACGCGCTGGATCTTGACGGGGCTGATGGTGTCGGGCGCGACGATGACGCGGGACTGGGGGACGATGATGTTGTGGGCGAAGTCCTGGGCGGCCGCGGGGGTCGTGAGCGTGCCCAGCATCGCCATCGATGCGGCCAGACCCGCGATGACGTTGAGGAGGAGGGCGTGGGGACGTGACGGCCTCCGCCCGGAGAGCGCGCGACCGTAGCCGGGGGCTTCAGCCCCCGGAAGGGCGGCTTGATGTGCTGTCGCCCGGGGGGCGAAAGCGCTCGCCCGCGAGTCCGGCTCAATGGACGTGTCGTCCGCCCTGCGGGCGGCGGCGCTCACAACGGCGTTCCAGGGGCTGAAGCCCCTGGCTACGGTCGTGCGCCCTTCGGGCGCGGACTGCGCGCCCGATTCGGGCGAGGGAGTGGGTTGCGAGGGGTTGGAGAGTCGTGTGTGGGATGGCATGGGTCCGCTCCTTGCGATCGGTGCTGAGTGGATGCGTGCGTGCGAGTCGTCCACTTGACCCGTTGTACGGCCAACCCCACTCCAAGGTCCGTCACGGTGGCGCAACGCCGGGTGGGAGGGAGGTCTGGCGGTGCCTTGGTGGCACAGGCCTGAAGCCTCTGCGATGAGCGCCGGAGCTCGAATTGCGGGGTTTTCGCCCCGGACACCGGTTGCCAGCCTGTGCCACCAGACAAGGCGACGCCGGGTGGAATCGGACGCGGGCGATTTGCTTCGGAGGGTCATCGGCGTGACAATCGCGTGACGAATGAGCGCGGTACCCGCACAACCTGCTTCCGGCGAATCGCTTGGCGGACCTGCCGGGGGCGGCGACTCCGCGCCTTCCAACGTCACCGCACCGCCCGGTCCCGGGCGTTTCGCGCCCGCGGAACTGGAAGCGGTCCTGAAGCGCTACGACCTGGGGCGCGTCGATTCGATCCGCGAGTTCATCCGGGGCTCGGCCCAGGCTCCGAAGGTGGTGGTGGGGGGGCCGTTCGGAAAGTTCCTCATCAAGCGCCGCGCGCCGGGTGAGGACCATCCATACCAGGCGGCGTTTTGCCACGCGCTGCAGCTACACCTGAGCGATCGCGGGTTCCCGGCCCCCGCGCTGGTGGGCACGCGAGACGATAACAACTCGATGCTGCAGATGGACGGTCGCGTCTACGAGGTCAGCGAGTTCATCGAAGGCGATCCGTTCGACCGCTCGCCGTTGGCGGCGCGGGCCGCAGGGGCGATGCTGTCGCGGTTCCACTCGGGCACGCGGGGGTTCCATTGCGGGTTCCACACTCCCGCGGACTTTGCGCATGGCGATGAGCGGGCCGAGATTCTGCTGGATCGGTGCCTGGATCGGCTGAGCGCGAACCGGGCGGTGGGGGGTGGAG
>CAZHKB010000567.1:0-1844 GCA_964533405.1 uncultured Phycisphaeraceae bacterium
ACCTCCAACCTCTTCCGCGCCCCCTCCAGAAACTCCAGCAACTCCTCCGCACTCATCGCCCCGATGTGCGTCGCCAGCACGCTCGTTCCCGCCATCACCACCGTGGCCGGGTAGCCTTCCACCGGGATGGCCGCGATCGCCTCGCTGTCCACACCCCATTTGAGCGACGCCGCCCCCGCGTTCTGCTCGATCCACGCCGTCACCCGCGGGTCCGCAAGCGCGCCACGCTTGTACATCTGGCACATCAAGCAGTGGTCCGCCGTCACCAGCACCACCGACAGCCCGCTCGCCTTGGCGGCCCGCGCCTGCGCCACCGACTGACCACCCGCGAACCCCGCCGGCATGGGCGCCACCCAGAAGAACGCGATCAGCACCGCCGCCACAATGCAAAGATCGAACACCACGAACGTGAACCACAACGCGGGCGAAGTCTTTGCCTTGCCACCCATGAACAACCCTCTCAATCATCCGAACATGCTGCCCTGCAAACACGCGGCCCTGCGAACGGGCCGCGCCGGCCAGCACCCGCCCGTCGTTGCCGCCGGTGCCGCGACCGAACCGGCGACCCGGTCGCGGGGACCGTCGTCCCGCCCAAGCCCACCGCCCTCACCCCGGATACGCTGCGGGTCCGGAGAACCAGCATGAACACCAACGCCCCCAACTCTATTCGGGCCTTGCCCAGGCTCGCCCTGCTGGCCTGCCTGTCACTGCTCGCACTTCTCCTGCCCGCCTGCGCCACCAAGCCCGCTATCGACCCCGAGGCCCCTCTCGTCTGGGTCCGGCTCGACACCACGCAGGGTCCCATCACCCTCGAACTCGACCGCACCCTCGCACCCATCAGCGTCAACAACTTCCTCGCCTACGCCGACCAGGGCGCCTACGACGGCACCATCTTCCACCGCGTCATGCGAGACTTCGTCATCCAGGGCGGCGGCCACCTGCCCGACCTCGCCGAGATCCCCGGCGGCAACCCCATCGCCAACGAATGGCTCAACGGCCTCAAAAACACCCGCGGCACCATCGCCATGGCCCGCGAGACCGAGCCAAACTCCGCCACACGCCAGTGGTACATCAACGTCAGCGACAACGTCCGCCTCGACACCGCCCGCGAAGTCTCCGGCAACGCCGGCTACGCCGTCTTCGGACGCGTCGTCGCCGGTATGGACACCGTTGACGCCATCCGCAATATCCCCGTCCACGACCTGCCCGACCGCGGCATGCAGAACGTCCCCCTCGACCCGCCGCTGATCCTCAAAGTCCAGCGCGTCGAGCAGCCGACGACGTGAGCCGCACATCCGAGCCGCCTGCGTCAGCACGCGGCGCATCCCTTGGCGGCCATGCCTCACGCCGGTCCCCGCACGCCCCCGGGCGATCGCAAACACCAGAAACCAACTCTTCATCGAACATCGCTTGACACCGGGCCAGCCGTGTCTGATACTAACCTTGGCCGCTTTGCGGGGTGGCCATGCGAGTACCCATGACCAACTCCCTCGCCGCTCGCCGCTCGCGTTTGCGATAGTTGCCATGCTTGCGGTCGCTGACCTGTTCATGCCGGGCCGCGCGGTGGCGAGCGGCCCGGCCCAGCCCGGACCCAGCGAAGGCGGTCGTGAACGCCCCGAAGTCCGGTATGTGCCGGGCGAGATCGTGGTTTTCCCCAACGACCCCTTCGATACCCAAGCGATCGTCGACCGGATGAAATCCGACGGGTTCCTGATCCTGGGCACGGCCCCGATGAGCGGAATGATCCTCGCCGCGACGTCCCCAGTGCATGGCCTCGAAGAGATCATGTGCGAGTATCTGAAGGGTTGGGAAGAGGTCTGAACCTGCCCATCTCCGGTGGACAC
>CAZHKB010000568.1:0-1834 GCA_964533405.1 uncultured Phycisphaeraceae bacterium
AGCCAGAACCCCAGCCCCATCGCCACCAGCGCGCACAGGGCGCGCACCCGCGCCCGCCTCGCCGACCGCGTTCTCACCCCGGCATCCACCCCGCCAGACTACACGGAGCGCCGCCCAGGGGGCGCCGCTCGGGAGCCCGGGCGGGTTCAGGGGCCGCCATTGTCGGCTCCGTTCCACCCGTCGGCTCCCGCCGAAGGCTCTCTCCTACACTCGCCCTCCCCTCAGCACCCCGAATGGAGTCACCCATGCCCGGCCTGATCGCCCCCCACGGCGGCACCCTCATCAATCGCGTCGCCGACACCGCCGCCGCCGCCAAACTCACCGCCGAGGCCGCCAAACTCCCACGCATCACCCTCTCCGCCAAGCAGTCCTGCGATCTCGAACTCATCGCCGTCGGCGGGTTCTCCCCCCTCACAGGCTTCATGGGCAAGGCCGACTTTGAGTCGGTCTGCACCAAAATGACCCTCGCCAGCGGCCTCCCGTGGTCCATCCCCATCCTGCTCGCCGTCCCCGCCGCCGGCGCTCCCAAAGTCGGCGACCGCGTCGCCCTCTTCGCCCCCAACGGCACGCTGCAGGGTGTCCTGACGGTCAAAGAGACCTTCTCTCACGACAAGAAACTCGAGATTCCCAATGTCTTCCGCACCGAAGACCCCGCCCACCCCGGCGTCGCACAGGTCCAGGCCGAGGGCGACACCTGCCTCGCTGGCCCCGTCGATGTCGTGACCGTTTGCGTCGATCCCAGCGGGCCCGAGGCCTTCCTCGACCAGCGCCTTACGCCCGCCCAGGTCCGGGCCGCCTTCGAGGCCAGGGGCTTCAAGTCCATCGTCGCCTTTCAGACCCGCAATCCCATCCATCGCGCCCACGAGTACGTCTGCAAGTGCGCCCAGGAAGTCTGCGACGCCCTGCTCATCCACCCGCTCGTCGGCGAGACCAAGAAGGGCGACATCCCCGCCGATGTCCGCATGGTCGCCATCGACGCCCTGGTCAAGAAGTACTTCAACCCCGCGACCACGATGGTCACCGTCCTGCCCGCCGCCATGCGCTACGCCGGCCCACGCGAAGCCATCCATCACGCCATCATGCGCCGTAACTACGGCTGCTCGCACTTCATCGTGGGCCGCGACCACGCCGGCGTGGGCACCTACTACGGCACCTACGACGCCCAGAAGATCTTCGACAGCGTCGATCCCATCGCCCTGGGCATCCGCCCCCTCATGTTCGAGCACACGGGCTACTCCAAGTCCTACGGCGGCATGGTCTCGGGCAAAACCTACCCCAAGATCGAGGGCGACCTCATCAACCTCTCCGGCACCGCCGTCCGCGACATGCTCGCCAAGGGCGAGAGGCCGCCGGCCGAGTTCAGCCGCCCGGAAGTCGCCGACGTGCTGATCAAGTGGGCCAGGAGCCTCTGAGCCTCGCTCCGTGGTGGCACAGGTTTGCAGCCCGTGCCGACCGCTGCTCTGAGCGGTCGACCGGATGACAGGAGCCGCCTCCAGAACGCTGCGCCTCGCGCCGCCCGTATCCCGCGAACTTTCGCGCGTTTCTGAACGCCTTTGTGCGCTATTTGGCGTCGATGCACCCTCCGAACTGGAATCTGTTCGCCCACCCGCCGAAGATTCAGGAACGACGCCTCACCGCGTCGCTCGGTCTTCGTCCGCAATCACCGCCTCGAGCAAATACTGCCACCGCGATTCCCCAGACAGGAGCCCATCCATGCCAGCCGCCACAGCCCTTCCCCTGTCCGCGTTCCTCGCCGCAACCGGGCTGGCGATGGCGGTCTCCGCCCAGCCCACCACCAAGCCCCGCAACGAGCCTCGGGCCGCCAGCGCCAGCC
>CAZHKB010000569.1:0-1833 GCA_964533405.1 uncultured Phycisphaeraceae bacterium
AACCGCCACGCTTTCGCGTGGCGGTCTAAAGCTCCCTGATCGCTCATCCAAACCCCGCCCGCCACCTCCCTACGCCCCCTCATCACAATCACCACCCGCGCCAGCGCCAACCCCTCAATCTCCTCCGCCTCAACGATCCGCGTCTGGTCATCCCCCTGGGCCCACCCCCGCCGCTCCGCCGTGATCAGCGAATCACCCTCCATCCAGATCGTCGCCCACGACTGCGAATACCCCGCGCCGTCGCCCCGAAATGCACATGCGCCGGTTCCGCGACCTCCGGATACGCCCCAGGATACGCCGTCAGAATCTGGAACCGACCCTGGTCATCCGGAATCACCGTCCCGCTGATGCGAGGCTCACGCCTCGGTTTCACGTCCGGTCAACGGGTCGCCAACCTACACTACCGACACACGCTCGGGGCGCGGCCGCCGGAATCCTCCGGCCCACCGCTGAGATGCACCCGTAGAACCTGATCCGGTTCATACCGGCGGAGGGAAGGCGACCATGGCCACCGAATCCACACTCAGTCGTTTCCGCGCCCCGATCCACGGTGCCCGTAATCCCGGCTCCACCCTCGGCGTCACCACCCCGGGGTCGTTCGCCCTCGCACCCGATCTGGGCGGCCCGCTCATGTTCGCCAGCCCAGACACGCCGGGCATGCCGCCCGTTTCAGAAAAGACCGCGTGGGACTTCCTCCCCGAAGGCTGGAGCGTCGCCACGCTCACGCGCACAAAGCTCGATGCCGCCATGCCTTCTGCCTCGTTGCCTTCCCCTTCCTCACTCCCTGTTTCAGAGTTCTGGCAAGGCCGCGTCCAATCCGCCAACCCCCACGTCCCCGACTCCGAGGCTGCCCCCGCCAACGACGACACGCGCGGCACCGCGGCCTGCTCGTGCTGCAACGACGAGTCTCACAAGGAGGTCGAGTTCGACACCGCCCCCGATTCTCAGGGCCGGGTCCGCCGCCTCCGAGTCACCTACCCACGCGCCTTCACGCCCATCACCCAGCTCGAGTTCGCGCGCCTCGGCATCATCACGCCGCAGATGCGCCGCGTCGCCCAGCGCGAGCCCCACTTCGACGTGCTGACCAACGGTCGCGGCCCCGCCGCAGTGCGAGATGAGATTGCCGCCGGGCGACTCGTCATCCCCGCCAACATCAACCACCTCGCCCACAACCTCGACCCCATGGCCATCGGCCGCGCCAGCAAGACCAAGGTCAACGCCAACATGGGCGCATCGCCCGTCTCCTCTGGCACCGACGAAGAGGTCGAAAAACTCCGCTGGGCCGAGCGCTGGGGCGCCGACACCGTCATGGACCTTTCGACGGGCGGCGACCTCGACGCCTGCCGCGCCGCCATCCTCCGCGCCTCCACCGTCCCCATCGGCACCGTCCCCATCTACTCCATGATCATCGGCAAGCGCATCGAAGACCTCGACTGGCCCATCATCGAAGCCTCCCTCCACCACCAGGCCCGCCAGGGCGTCGACTACTTCACCATCCACGCCGGCGTCCGCCGCGCACACCTCAAGCATGTCAAGAACCGACTCATCGGCATCGTCAGCCGCGGCGGCTCACTCCTGGCCAAGTGGATGCTCGTCCACAACCAGGAAAACATCATGTACGAGCGCTGGGACGACATCTGCCACATCCTCCGCGAATACGACGTCACCTTCTCCATCGGTGACGGCCTCCGCCCCGGCGGCCTGGCCGACGCCACCGACGCCGCCCAGCTCGCCGAACTCGAAACGCTCGGCGAACTTACAGAACGCGCCTGGCGGCACGGCGTCCAAGTCATGATCGAAGGCCCCGGCCACGTCCCCTTCGACCAGATCGAG
>CAZHKB010000570.1:0-1817 GCA_964533405.1 uncultured Phycisphaeraceae bacterium
CCGCAGAGCCGGGTTGAGTCGGTGGCACGGAGAGTCGGTGGCACGGCTCGCCCGCTCACGCTTCGTGCAGGATGAACAGCTGGTTCGCGCCGCAGAGAAATCGCTTGAACTCGCCCACGCGCAGGCCGGTGTCGCCCGCGAATCGCTTCATGAGCTTCTGGTCGATGAGCACGTTGTGCTCGTCGGACGCGGCCCGGCTGAACAGGCCGAGGCGAGCCCCGACCGTGTGTGCCCATTCAAGTTTCGGGTGGGGCGTGGTCAGGACCATCCGCCCTCCCGGGGCCAGTCGCCGCTTCATCTCGGCCAGCCAGGCCTTGGGGTCCGGAACGTGCTCGATGATTGCCAGGCCCACGATGGCGTCGAACTGCTCGGACGGATCGTGGGCGGCGAAGTCGGTGAGCGTCATGAAGCGGTAGGTCGGGTTGCGGCGACGGGCTTCCTCGACCGAACCCGCGTCCAGGTCAACGCCCAGGTAGCGGTCGGCCGAGACGTAGCGCGTCAGCAGGCCGATGCCGCAGCCGATATCGAGCACGCGCCCGCGGGCGAGGTATCGCTCGGCAGCGCGGAAGCGCTGCTCGCGGAGGTAGGGGGAGAGTTTGCCGTTGATCTGGTCGGGCATGAGAGTTCACCACAGAGACACAGAGGCAGAGAGAGGTAAAGAGGAGGGGCGCAGGAAGCGGCGGAGCGACTTGACGGGGCACGGGCTGCGCTGGGGCGTGAGGCTTCACGATTCGATGTCCAGTGCCCAGTGCCCAGTTCCTAGTGCCCGGTGTCGAGCGCCCCGGCCTGTGCCAACTCCGGCTCTCGCGGCACGCGCCCGAACGGCTTGGGCTCCCGGATTGTCCCATCCCCGAACGCCTTGGCCCGCTCATCAGCCCGGCGCGAGCGCTCGATGTAACGGATTTCTTCCAGCAGTCGGCGATTGATGGCCAGCAGGTGGGCCAGGAACCCGACCATGCCCGTGAACACGCCGCAGACGAGCAGGGCGCCCGCGAGGATGACGGATTGGAGGTGGTCGCCGCCGCTGGGGTCGATCCACGCGAGCCAGATGTAGCGCAGGGCCAGGGCCGCCGCCGGCATCAGGAACGCCGCGGCCATGACGCCGAAGAGGCGCGTCGGGCGATAGATCATGTAGGCGTTGACCATGTTCCACCCGTTCTTGCGGATGTACTGTGTCATCGACTTCATAAGGCGGCTGGGGCGGGTTGGGCCGTTGACGCGGATCGGGACGTTGACCACGCGCAGGTTTGAGCGGCCCGCCTGGATGAGCGATTCGAGCGAGGGCGAGAAGTCGTTGTAGAGCTTGATGCGCAGGGCCGCGTCTCGGGTCATGGCGCGGAAGCCGCTGGGGGCGTCCTCAACTGGAGTCTTGGACAGCGTGCGGACGAAGGCCGAGCCGAGTTTCTGGAGGAAGCGCTTGAGAGGCGACCAGTGCTTGATGTGGTCGATGGGCCTGGTGCCGATGACGATATCGGCCTGTCCCCGGACGATGGGCTCGCAGAGGGTGGCGACGTCGGGGCCGTGGTACTGGTTGTCGCCGTCGGTGTTGACGATGATGTCGGCGCCGCGGTCGATGCACTCATCGAGGCCGATGGCCCACGCCTTGCCGTAGCCCTGGTTCCAGCGGAGCGGGACGATGTGATCGACGCCGCCGGCCTTGGCGACCTCGATGGTGCGGTCGGTCGAGCCGTCGTCGATGACCATCCACTCGACGCGATCGATCCCGGGCACATGGCGCGGCAGGTCGGCCAGGGTCTTGGGGAGGTCGGCCTCCTCGTTGAAGCAGGCCATTTGGATGATGAGTTTCAAGGCGTCCG
>CAZHKB010000571.1:0-1815 GCA_964533405.1 uncultured Phycisphaeraceae bacterium
GGCGGAAACGGCGCGTGGCCGAGCGGGGAGACGGCGACGATCCCGGATTCGTCGCGCTCCGCTTCATCCAAAGGGGACATCGACAGTGGCCCGGATTCGGGCTGAGGGGTCGGCGCGGCACGTCGCCCGAACCTGAACTCCATCTGACGACGGACGCCTGGGTCCATCAGCTGAGCGGCGGCGGCGTGCAGGGCGAGGCGGACCTCGTCGCCGGCGGGAGTCGTCGCCTGTGGGTGGTCATCGACGCGGCGTATCTGGTGTTCGAGGGCGGCGAGGATCTGGGTCGGATCGGCGATACCCGGCTCGACGGCGAGCAGCGCGAAGGGACCGCCCGCCGCGGCGGATTCACCAAGAAAGACCTGGATTGGTCGCCCCGCCGCCTGGGTGGCGCTCATGGCGTTGCCTCGCCGCCGCTGGTGCCGCCCAGCTGACCATCGAGGATACGGAGGCGGGAGCCCCACGGGTCGGGGCCGTATTCGGGGTGCAGCACCTTGTGCTGGGACATGGCGACCCTGGCGGCGGCGGTGTCGAGGGTGGAGAGGATGCGGAGCGACTCGAAGCGGGCCTGGAACCAGGATGGGTGTGAGGCGGGCAGGCCCGACAGGAGCAGGGTCCAGGCGTCGAGGGCGCGCTGGGGATCGTCAGCGGCCTCGGAGAGTTCGGCGAGCCGGCGGAGGCCGTCGGCGGTGCCGCGGTCGTTGTCCATGAGGGCGGAGTCGAGGCGGAGGGCCATGTCGCGGAAGGCGGTTTCGTCGGGCGAAGCCCGCCATGCGACGGCGGCGGCCTCGGCCACGCCCGTGTAAAGGGCGGCGGCGAGCGGGTCGGCGAAGGCCTCGGGGGGCTGCGGGAACTGCGCGATCACGCGCTGGCCCGAGGCGACGACGGCGCGAGCCAGGACGGCGTCTTGCGGCGCGGCGGCCCAGGCTTTGGCGGCGCGGGAGTAGATCAGGCGGTCGGCGGTGGCGGCCAGCGTCCCGTTCATGGCGCGAAGTTCGTCGAGACGGCGGGTGATCTGGGCGTCGTCGCCGCGGGCCAAGGCGATCTGGAGGCGGCGGTAGGCAAGCTCCTCGCGGACCTCGGGGGTCGCTTGGACACCGGCGTCGGCGATGGTGGATTCAACGAGGTCCAGGACTTCCTCGACGCGGGTGAGGTCCGGGGCCGAGGCGCCCAGCAGGGCGTCGAGAAGTTGGCGGCCACGCAGGACGATGAAGGTGGCCGACGCGGTAGCCTCTTCGACGCGGGCGAGGTCGCCGCGGGCGGCGGAAAGGGACTGGCGGTCGAGGCGGAGCATTTCTTCGGCGATGTCGGCGAAGCGGACGGCGGCGAAGTCTCGCTCGGTGCCGGCGGCGCGACGGTAGAGGCGATAGAGCAGGCCCGAGGCGTGGCGGCGGGCGGCGGGGTAGAGCGGGGATTCACGCTCGACCGCGAGGAGGATCTGGACCGCCTGCTCATCATCGATCAGTCCGGTGGCGGCGCGGCGGACCAGCAGTTCGGCGGCGCGCGGGCTGGACGGGTGCTCGCGGAGGAAGAGCATGGCGAGACGGTCGCGGCGCTCGGTCAAGGAGGGACGGCCGGCTTCGACGCCCTCGTCCATGGAGACGATGGCGATCCACAGGGCTTCCTGGGCCTGGGCGCGGTCGGTGCTGGTGGAGGCGACGGCTTCGAGGGCGTCGGCGGCGGCCTCGAAGTCGCCGGCGTAGAAGAGGGCGAAGCCCAGCATGATGCCGCACTGGCCCCGCTCGCGCTCGAAACGCGCGGCTTCGCCGGCGGAGAGGGCGGCGGTGAGGAGGCCGGCGGCTTCGCGGTAGGCGTTGA
>CAZHKB010000572.1:0-1811 GCA_964533405.1 uncultured Phycisphaeraceae bacterium
CTGGAGGAGGTTGCCAAAGTGCTGGTGCCAGCGCGGACGGGGGCGGAGTCGCCGAGCGCGGCGGTTTCGGCGTGGGAGCGGCTGGAGGCGCTGCGGTACGCGGCCTATGAGGCGCAGCGGAGGCTCGTGCTGGCGCTGGCGCCAGCGGCGCGGCAGTGGCGGGTGTGCGTGCTCATCACCGACGCGATGTGTACGCGGCACTCGTGGCGTGAGGTGGCGCGGCTCGCGCTGGCGGGCGGGGCGGACTGCGTGCAGCTGCGGGAGAAGAGCCTGGACTCCGGGGAGTTGCTGGCGCGAGCGCGGGACCTGGTGGAGATGGCAAGGGGGCATGGGGCGAGCGTGATTGTGAATGATCGGCCAGACATCGCGCTGCTGGCGGGGGCCGACGGTGTGCATCTGGGTCAGACAGACATGGGCGTGGCGGAGGCGCGGCGGCTGGGGGCGAGGCCGGCCAAGCGACTGTTGATCGGCGTGTCGTGCTCGACGCTGGAGCAGGCGGAGCGGGCGACACGGGATGGGGCGGATTACCTGGGTCTGGGGCCGATGTTCGCGTCGGGCACGAAGCCGAAGGCGATCCTGGCGGGAGTGGGGCTGGTGCGGGCGGTGGTGGGCGGGACGTTGACGGGGCGGCTGCCGCACCTGGCGATCAGCGGCATCACGGCGGCGAACGTGGGTGAGTTGGTGGAGGCGGGATGCCGGGGCGTGGCGGTGAGCGGTGCGGTATGCTCGGCGGCCGATCCGGGCCTGGGGGTGTCGTGGTTGCGGTCGGCGCTGGGCGGGGTCGCTGGCGAGCGCGGATGAAGTTCCGCACGAGCGCCGCCCGGCCCGTTATGGAAGTGTTACTTCTTCTCGAACGCGGCGTCGAAGGCGCGGCCTGGGGGGTCGAACTGGACGCCTCGGACGAAGTCGACGGCCTCGGCCGCGCCGTGCTCGCGAGACATGCCGGGGTCTTCCCACTCGACGGAGAGGGGGCCGGTGTAGTTGATGTCGTTGAGGGCGCGGATGATGGCGTCGAAGTCGATCTCACCCCGGCCCGGGGAGCGGAAGTCCCAGCCGCGCCGGTGGTCGCCGAATGGGAGGTGGGACCCGAGGATGGAGGACTCGGCGTCGATGCAGCGGGCGGCGTCCTTGATGTGGCAGTGGTAGATGCGATCGGGAAAGGCGCGGATGAACCTTGCGGGGTCCACGCCCTGCCAGATCAGGTGAGAGGGGTCGAAGTTGAAGCCGAACGCGGGGCGGTTGTTCAAGGCGGAGAGGGCGCGGCGGCTGGTGTGGATGTCGTAGGCGATTTCCGTGGGATGGACCTCGAGGGCGAAGCGGACGCCGGCGGCGTCGAAGGCGTCGAGGATGGGATTCCAGCGGGCGGCGAAGTCGGCGAAGCCGTCGTCGATGTGGGCCTGGGTGGTGGGCGGGAAGAAGTAGAGCATGTGCCAGATGGAGGAGCCGGTGAAGCCGTTGACGACCTTGACGCCGAGGCGGGCGGCGGCGCGGGCGGTGTCAATCATCTCCTGGGCGGCGCGGCGGCGGACGGCTTCGGGGTCGCCATCGCCCCAGACGCGGGCGGGGAGGATTGACTTGTGGCGTTCATCAATGGGGTCGCAGACGGCCTGGCCGACCAAGTGGTTGGAGACGGCCCAGCACGAGAGCCCGTGCTGCTTGAGAATGTCGTGGCGCGACTGGGCGTAGCCCGGCGAGCGGAGGCACTCGGCGACGTCGAAGTGGTCGCCCCAGCAGGCGAGCTCGAGCCCGTCGTACCCGAAGTCGGCGGCCATCTCGGCGAGGGTGGCGAGAGGGAGGTCGGCCCACTGGCC
>CAZHKB010000573.1:0-1802 GCA_964533405.1 uncultured Phycisphaeraceae bacterium
GCGCGGGGGTGGTGGTGGGCAGGTCGCGCCTGCCAAGGTCGCCAGTGAGCAAAAACTACCCGTGGGGTGTCCGCATGGCGTGAACGGGCCGTGAGATGGGGCTCATGCTGTGGGTCAGACCGCAGCGCGGCGATGGCGGAGGACGGGAGCGGTCTTGCCCACGGGCCAGTCGATGGCGATGACGTCGATGCGGATTGGGCGGGACTGCCACTTGCCTCGCCGCACGACGGCCTGGGCGACCGCGTGGAGTTTGCGGCGCTTGTGGGCGGTGATGCTCGCTTCGGGCGGGGGGTGGTCGCCGGAGAGGAGGCGGGTTTTCACTTCAACGATGACGATGGTGAGGCGGTCGGGGTCGAGGGCGACGAGGTCGGCCTCGCCTGGGGCGACGCGGACGTTGCGGCCCAGGATTCGGAAGCCCTGGCGACGGAGGTAGCTGGCGGCGTGGCGTTCGCCGCGCGCGCCGAGGGGGAGGGGTTTGGGGGTGAGGAGGCGTCGGACGGATGCGAGCAGGCGGGATGCGGGTGAGGAGCCGCTGGCCCGCTGGCCTTTGCGGGAGGGGCGTGGCGGGCGCGATGGGCGTGCGATGGCGCGGGCGGGGCCGCACCGACCGGAGTGAGGGCCGGAAGGCGAGTTGTCGCCCATGCTGGACGGGCTGGAAAGCCCGTCGCGCTCGATCGGGCGTTGGCGCGGGGACGCGGTCATGGGCGCGGGGTGAGGCCCGGGCGTTGCTGGGGCTCGGGCTGGTTAGGCGGGTAATAGCGGGCGAGGGCGACCTGGAGGAGGCGCTGGGCCATTTCCGCTTCGCTGGTGAAGGAGGCGCGCTGGCGGAGGCGCGCGACGAGCTGGTCGCGGCGGGCCTCGGCCTCGGCGAGTTTGAGGTCGCCGGCGATCTCCATCTGCGCCTCATACAGGGAGCGTGTGGAACGATCGACGGATTCGAGGTAGAGCCAGGCGGTGAGGACGCCGTTGTTGCCGTAGGTGACGGGGCCGACCCACTGGCCCGGGCTCATGGTGCGGGCGGCGTTGTTGAGGGGTTCGAGGGTGAAGAGGGCGGCCTGGTTGAGTTCGCCATCGAACTCGACCTCGACGAGGCCGCCGGTGGCGCGGTTGAAGGAGTTGGGCTGCTGGGAGGCGATCTGATCGAAAGGGGTTCCGTCGGCGAGGGCGGCGGAGACCTGGGCGACGCCGGCGGCGTTCTCTGTGCCGACGGTGATCTGTCGGAAGCGGGCGCGGGGGCGGGGGTTGAAGGTGTCGTAGTTGCGGTCGTAGTAGTTGCGAATGTCGCGGCCCGAGACCTGGACGCTCTCGACGATGGACTGGACGGACATGTTGACGAGCTGGGCGTCGCGGCGCTGGCGGAGCCACTCTTCGAGGGTGAGGCCGGATTCTTCGAGGAGTCGCTGCTGGGCGGCGGTGAGGCTTCCGCCGGCCTGGGACTGGATGCTGGCGCGGTTGGCGTCGAGGAAGCGTCGGAGGCCGACCTCGCGGGCCTCGTTGGGGATGGATTCGAGGGCTTCGGCGCGGAGGAGCTCGTCGTCGATGAGACGTTTGAGGCGAGAGCGGATGCCGTCGCGGAGGCCGGTGGTCCAGTTCTGGCGGGTGAGCTGGCGGCTCTCGGCGATGAGGCGGTCCTCGAACTCGGCGAAGAAGTCGGAGGCGAAGATGGGTCGGCCGTTGATGTCGCCGACCTTGACGTCGAGGAGGGCGGCTTGTTCGACGGGGGCGGGGGCGGCGCCGGTGAGGTCTGGGGCACCGGCGACGGCTTCGACGTGCATGGGCTGGTCTGGCGAGGGCTGGAGGGT
>CAZHKB010000574.1:0-1797 GCA_964533405.1 uncultured Phycisphaeraceae bacterium
ACGCAACCGTGTCCCAAACCCCCTCACCCCCTTCACGAAGATACCGTTAGCCCTGCCCCCGGCGCTGTCGGGTAAGGGCCGACGCCCGCTTTGACCGCTATCATCGAGGCCCCAAGGCGGGTTCTCCGCGGAGGTCGCCCATGACGGTTCGCCCCCCACGCCCACCGGCGTTCACGCTCATCGAGTTGCTCGTCGTCATCGCGATCATCGCGCTGCTCATCGGCATCCTGCTGCCCGCGCTGGGCGTGGCGCGCAAGACCGCCCGCCAGGTCGTCTGCTCCAGCAGCATGCGCCAGATCGCCACCGCCGGCAACGCCTACTTCCTCGACAACAACGAGGCCATCGCTGGCGGCTCCACCACCAGTGGCTACGACTGCATCCCCAAGAGCGACCCCATCACAGGTCAGCCCATCCCCGCGTTCTACAACGGCGTCGCCATCCAGCAGTGGGACTGGATGGGCCCCCTGGCCGCCCAGATGGGCTACGCCGGGCCGGGACAGTCGGGGGGTGCCCAATCCCAGGATCGCCAGGGTCGCGGCCTCCGCCTGAACTGGTACCGCACGCTCGACTTCTACGCGTGCCCGGAGAACCGGTACGAGGCCTTCGCGTGGGACGGTGCGCTGATCCCCAACGACCCCGACTTCAAGCCGGGCCGCATGCTCTCGTACTGCATGTCGACCCAGTTCACATCCACGACTGCCCCGCCCGCACAGGGCGGCACCGGCATACGCCCCAACGCCGACCGTGGTGCCTTTCGCCCGTTTGCCAACCTGGTCGGCCAAGCCTCTGAAAAGGTGATGTTCTTCGAGGGCGCTCGCTACTCCGACGTCATCAGCCCTCCCGATTCCGACATCGGGATCACCGCCGCGTTCGGTGGCGCGTTCGGCGGGACAGGGGTCTGGTACAACCAGAACAAAGAAGTCGATCGCAGTCGCGCTCCCGGCGAGGTGTACGGCAGCATTCCCGCCCTGGTCGGCAACCTCATCGCGCCGTACGACGCTCGCCGCTGGGGCTTCCGCCACGGTGATCGAGACTTCTCCGGTGGCAAGGGTGAGCGGGCCGGAACCTCGATCCGCGGAAACCTCGCCTTCTTTGATGGCCACGTCGAACCCCGGAGCGACGCCCAAGCCGCGGAGCCACGCATCTGGATGCCGACTGGGACCACGATCCGCAACGGCGCCGCCCAGTTCTGGAAGTCCACGCAGCAGCTCTACCCCGGCCAGTACCCCGTCGGCTCCGACTCGTACCGCGTGCCCTGATCGTCGGCCATGCTCTCAAGTCGGGAGGATCCGGTGCGTTCTGATCCCCGCCAACACGCCACGACCGCACGCCTTCCACGCCGGGGCAGTCTCGGCGCCGTGAGCGTCAAGATGCTCCTCGCCGGCGGCGGCGCCATCGTTGGCGTCGTCCTGCTCGTCTGGGTGCTCGCCACCTCATCGCTGTTCGCGCGCGACCCCATGGTCGACGCCTCCCGCACGCGCCCCGCGAAGGACTCAGAATCCGGCGCGGACTTCCGCCAGTTCCGGATGCCCTCGGACGACGCCCCGCCCTGGAAGAACCCCTCCACAGGCCGGGAAACCCTCTGGCCCGCTGAACTCTGCTACTGGACACGCGACGGCAAAGCCACGCTTACCCCCACGCTGGTCATCCTCGGACAGTACCTCGGTCAGACCGGCAACACCATCTGCCCCGACTGCGGCCGCGAAGTCGTCCGCCACAACCCGACCCCCCCGGTTGAGTTGATGATGCAAGCCGCCGGCCAAGGTACCTGAGTTCTCCGCCGACCCCAACCCACCC
>CAZHKB010000575.1:0-1792 GCA_964533405.1 uncultured Phycisphaeraceae bacterium
CCCCCTGACAGTCGGCGCGGACCGGTGCCAACCCGCCGTGCGGTTCGTCCCCCACCCCGCCGACTCTCTTCCCACGCCCCGCCGCTTGCCGATATGCTGCTGGCCGGTTTCCCAATGATCCCGCGGGTCGATGCCGTACGATCGCCCGACCATCTCGAACCACAGCTCTCTCGGAGGGTCTCGATGAGCCAGTACCCGCAGCAGCAATATCCGAACCAAGGCCCGCCCATGCAGGGTCCGCCCATGGGTGGGCCACCCATGGGTGGCCCACCCATGTACGCGCCGCCGCCCAAGAAGACCGGCATCATCCTTCTCGTCCTGGGCATTCTCGCCCTGGTCATCGGTGGCATCCTCACCATCATCGGGCTCGGCGGCGTCGGGGCCGCGGCCTCCGGCATCGAGAAGCTCCAGTCAGGCCAGAACACCTTCCTCGCCCCCGGTGAGGGCACGCTCACCCTCACCGCTGGCACCCAGATGATCATGTCCGTCGACGGCGGCGAATACAACGGCACAACCTACACCCCCACCGACGCCTTCCCCAACAACTCCACCGTCTTCAAGGTCACGGGGCCCGACGGCGTCGACGTGCCCGTCGTCTCCGCCCAGATGCAGGCCTCGGGGAACAGCGGCTCGTCCTCGGCCAACGCCGTCCGCCAGTTCGACGCCCCCACCGCAGGCCAGTACGTCGTCTCCATCACCAACCCCGACGGCATGGAGCAGCGCCCCATCATGCTTCTCTCCCTCGAGGAGATGATGAAACTGGGCATGGGTGCCCTCGCCGGCGTCGGCGGCCTCGCCTGCGGCGCGCCCCTCGCCATCATCGGAATCATCCTCATCATCGTCTGGATCATCGTCCGCAAGTAACGACCACTGAGCCGCCCACAACCCACGCAACCCAAAGGGGACGAGGCACCAGGCCCGTCCCCTTCTGCATTGGCCCCTCCCGCGCGTGCGGGCAAGGTGTTGGTGAGGCTCCGCGACGCCGACGCAGGGGGCGTGCCACCGAGTCAGCCCGGCTTTGCGGGCTTACTCGGTGCGATCAGTCCGTGACAAGCGACCGTCTCTCCGTCTCTTCTCAATACTCCACCCACTCCAGGCACAGCCCGCACGCCGGCATCGTCGGCCCCGCCCGCCTTCGATCCAGGCTCTCGATGATCTCCGCCACATCCTCCACCTTGATCCGCCCACGCCCCACATCCGCCAGCGTCCCCGCGATGATCCGAACCATGTTGTACAAAAACCCGCTCCCCTCGATCTCCATCCGAATCCGGTACGCCCCCTCCTCCATGGGGTTCGGGTCCGCCTGCCTCTCAACCCGACACGCAAACACCGTCCGCTCCGTCGTTAGCCTCCCATGCCCCGCGGCCGCGAACCCCGCCCAGTCGCGCGTGCCCACAAACATCGCCGCCGCCTCCACCATCGCGTCCGCATCATGCTCCGTCCACAGATGATGCACGAAGTTCCGGTCCCACAGCGCCCGATGCCGCGACACATGGAACGTGTACGAGTACCGCTTCCGCACCGCACCCCGGATCGGATCAAAGGTCTGCCCCACCACCTCCGCCGCCGTCACCAGCACATCGCCCGGGAGCCTGCTGTTGATCGCCCGCAGCAGCGGCTCGGTCCCCCGCTCCGCCGGCCACCCAACCCGGATCGCCCGCTGCTCGCCCTTGTACCCGGGCTCAGGCTCACCCGGCAGGTCCGTGCATGTGAACGCCGCCACCTGCCCCCGCGCGTGAACCCCCGCATCCGTCCGGCTCGCCCCCAGCAGGATCACCGGCTCCCGCACCAC
>CAZHKB010000576.1:0-1792 GCA_964533405.1 uncultured Phycisphaeraceae bacterium
GCCACCGCCGCCTCTTCCTTGTCGTCATCGGCCCCCCGAGGCGGCGGCGCCGCCGACCGCCGGTCGCCCGACCCCGGCGGCCCAGGCCCGCGCGGCGGACGCTGATTCCCGCCCGAAGGCGTCCCCCGCGTCCCTCGATCGCTCCGCTCAGGTGCGGGCGCGGGTTGACCATTGGGCAGCGGCGGCGGGACGGCATCCATGAACCAATCCTACGCGAGGCCGCAGCACCCGTTGGGACCAAGCGGTGGCGGGCCTCCGACCCGTCGCACAACCGGGGTGAGAGGCTTCCGGCCCCACACCAGAGGACTTCTCGAGCATCGCATCGCTCACCGCACCGTGTGGGGCCGCAGGCCACACACCCCTTCTCAACTCCCCGTGCCCTCCCCAGGCACATCCGCGATCCCCTTCTCCGCCTCCGCCTCCCGCGCCGTCCTCAGCCCGGCCTCCTGATCCACCCCCAGCATCAGCACAAACCCCACCGCGAAGAAGCACGCCAGCATCAGGATCGCCACAACCTGTCCAAGGTCCGCCGGCTTGATCGCCACACTCACCGCACCGAATGCCACCACCCCCAGAATCCCCGACGTCTGGTTCACCATCCCCCACACGCCGAAAAACTCCGCGGAGCGATGCGCCGGGGTGAACGCGCCCACCATCGCGCGACTGGCCGTCCCCAATCCACCCAAGGCCAACCCGATCACGCCCGAGATAATCCAGAAGCTCCACGCCGGCGCCTTGAAGTACTGACACCCGGCCATCCCGAGCATCGCCGCGACCCAGAACGCCAGGAACGCCAGGATTGTCCGCTTGTGCCCAACTTTGTCCTGCAGCCGGGCCGTCAGCGCCGACGTCAGGCCCGCCGCCACCGCCACCACCAGCGCGAACAGAAGCATGTCCCCCAGGCTGAACCCCATCCCGTCGCCGATGATGCTCAGGAAGTTGAACACCGCCAGCGTCCCCAGGTTGTACATGAAGAACGTGACGAAGAACCGCGCCAACTGGCGATACCGCCGCGCCTCCTTCGCGCTCGTCACCATCTGCTTCAAAGCGCCCAGCACGATCGACCCCGCCGCCCCGCCCGCCGGCGGCGTCCGCTCACGCAGCCAAAGAAACGCCGGCAGCATCCCCCCCAGGAACCACAACCCGGAGAACACGAACATCGGGCGGAAGTCACCCGGGTCCTTGTTGTTGAAGGCAATCGAGTAGATCGCCGTGATGACCAGCAGCAGCAACGCCCCCACATACGACATCGTCCAGCCCACCGCCGACACATACCCGATGTTCTTCTGCGTCGAAATCTCAGGCAGGAAAGACCCCAGGAAGTTCTCCCCCAGCCCGCACGACAGCGCCGCCAGCACATACACCGCGAATGCCAACGCCACATCCCCGGGACCCACGACCGCCAGCAACGCCGTCAGCACCGCCCCGATCGCCCCGGAGATCATCAGCATCTCGCGCCGCCAGGCGTACCGATCCGCGATCGCACCCATCATCGGGCTCAGCAGCGCGACCAGCAACATGCTCGACGCCGACATCGCCGTCCACAGGCTCTTGCCCTGCGTGGGCGTCGCACCCACCACCTCCTGCACATACAGGCTGAACAGCAGCGTCTTGATCAGCAACTGGAACGACTGGTTCGCCAGGTCATACATCCCCCACGCGAAAACCTCGCGCCCCCGGTCCAGCCGGGCGAAGGGATTGAGACGCGAGGGAAACGGCAAGCCAGACCTCCATTGTGGGGCGATCAGCCGAACGCGGTGCGGGGAATATACCCACCTCCGATCCCCCACCG
>CAZHKB010000577.1:0-1780 GCA_964533405.1 uncultured Phycisphaeraceae bacterium
ACCCCCACGCAACACGCATCCTCCCCCCCGACCTCCTCGACCGCTCCTCCCAAGCCTTTGCCCAACTCCTCGCAACCTACTTCCACGACACCGCCGACCTCCCCCAGGCCGCCCGCGACTCGGACATAACAATCCAGCAATACGCGGCCTGGCGCCGAACCGAAGTTGCCCACCGCGCCATCACCGAAATCCTCGACCTCGACCGCCAGCGCGCCCTCGACCTCGCGGCCCGCGCCGCCTCCAAGTCCGTCCAGATCCTCACCGCCGCCCTCGACTCCAAACCCGGCTCCGAACAGGCCCGCAAAGCCGCCACAACCCTCCTGCGAATCGCCACACGCCCCCAAGGTGGGCCGGCTCTCCGAGCCAGCAGCCCTGCCCACTCGACCGAGCCTTTTCCCCAAGAAGCCCCCCCACAGAGCGGCATGGTTGCCGCTCTGAGCAGCCATGCCGACCAACCCTCGGTTTCCAACCACACCTCTCCACCAACACCGCCAGTCGCCCATCCCAACCTCTCCAACTTCCAACCAGAACTCGCCACACACATCCGGCCGCCGAACGCCGCGCCCCTCACCCCTCCATCATCCTCCGAATCGCCCCAACCATCTCCACGCTCCGTGTCCGCGCACTCAACAGAGCCGCATGCGCCGTCGCCAACACCCCCTCCGCGTCAAACGCCGCCTCCACCCCCGCGTGCGGGTCGAGCAGTCGCGCGATCGACTCCCCCATACGCTCTGCCCCGCCCGAGCCACCCAGTCTCGCCCACTCATCCCTCACCGCCCCATCCACACCCCGCCACACAAAGCCATCCTCCTCCAGCCGAACCACGCCCGCCTCCCCAAACAACTCCACCTCGCGCCGCCATTCCGCGGCCCCATCTGTAGCCAGCACGCTCGCCGTGCGCCCGTCGCCATACATCAGCGTGACGCACATCTCGCCGCGCAGCAGCGACAGATCACCGTCCCCGGCCGGGTCCAGACCAGATGCCGCGGCGATCACGCCCTCCGGCTCGCCCATCACGTCATGCAGAACGTCCAGCCCATCCACCAGCCGCGCCCCCAGGGAACCCTCGCTGGCCGACCCCTCGCACCGCACCCACGCGCTGCGCACCGCGCCAAACGCCGCAAGCATGTCGCGCGCCTGGCCCATCGGCGCGCCCGTGCGAAGCCGCGCCAGCCGCTGGTACCGATCGATGGCCCGGGCCGCTCCGGGCCTCCCCAGCCACTGCCCGGAGGTCAGCTCGTCCAGCCGGGACGGGGCCGGCTCAATGCCGCACACCACCACACGCCTCCCATGCGCCGACGCCAGCGCCGCCAAGTCATCGCTCCCCACGCCCACGCGCGACAGCACCACCACGCATCGAACCCACAGCCCTGCGCCGCTGTCCGCGATCGCCGACCGCAAGTCCGCCAGCCTCCGCTCCGCACCCACTCCCCCGATCGCCGCACCCGCCTTACCTTCCGGCCCGCCCGCCGCCACATACGACAACCCGGCGTGCCGCGCGATCCCCGCCGCCAGCGCACCCTGCCCCGCATCCAGCCACACCGCGGCAGGAGTCCTCGGCCCAACAGCCACAAACAGATCACCCTGGCTCATCACGCGCGATGGTACCCATCCGCAACAGAACCCACGCGCCGATCCACAACAGAAACGGCCGCGCGAGCGGTCGCCACCGCCCCACGGTCGGCTGCAACCGATCTCGTTCCAACCTCCCGGCCAACAACCACCTCCACCCGCCCCCGCGGCCGGGGCGAGGGAAAGTGCCACAGAAAACAAACCGCCG
>CAZHKB010000578.1:0-1773 GCA_964533405.1 uncultured Phycisphaeraceae bacterium
GTTCGGTGGTGGCGTTGGGCGGGCCCGGCGTCGGCGCGAGCTTCGAGGCGGGCTTCGAGGCGGGCTTCGAGACGGGTTTCGAGGCGGGCGTCGGCGTCGGCATCTGGGCGGTGTCCGCCGCGCCGCGGGCGAACCCGGCTGGGCTGGGGGAGGAGGATGGGCTTGCGATCCGTCGAGCCCTGAGGGCCGTTGCGCCGTCCCTGGCACCCGTCGAGACGTCTTGCCTGCTGATCTGGTCCTGCATCGATCACCTTCCGTGTCTACCCGCGATCCTGCGGGAGGCCGAGTCTTCCGGGTATTCAACCCCCGGGGGCGCGCACGACAACCCGCGCGCCGCAAGAGCCGGCGAACCTCGATGACGCACAGAGTCCTTCCACGCGATGCGACAAGACAACCCTGGGACCATGCCGGGCATGGTCCGCGTTTGGACCACCTGGGGCATGGTCCGCTCAAGCGGCGATGAGATGCTGCTCGATTCCACCCGTGACAGCACGCAAATCGGGTGGCAGTCAGGTCGTCTTCCGCACCCTCCGGCCGATCCTTGGCCGACCAGCGAAGATTACGGCTCCTTCATGCGTTCAGCAAGTCCAACTTTGAACACGCGCACCGTGATCGCGTCGTAAATGCGACACCCGCGTGACTTGCGCGGAGCACAAAAACAATCCACTGTTTTATCAACCGCGTGAACGGCGGGTGGTGGATCGATGAAGAGTGCGCTCATTGTCCACCATCCTGAGGCTTGCGGACGAGTGCCTCTCGTGCGTCGAAGCGGCTGAACCCCAAGCGGTCGTAGAGGCGACGGGCCGGCGCGTTGCGTTCATCCACGGCGCACGCAACCCGTTGCATACTCATGCGAGCCATGTGGTGCAGCGCGAAGGTCATCAGGCGCTCGCCGAGGCCCAGGCCGCGGATTTCCGGCGCCAGGCCCAAGTACACCAGTTCGACGGACCCCTGGTCGGGGTATGGATTGAAGAGCGCGCAGCCGACCGCGCGGTCCTGCCGCATCGCGACCCACCATAGATCAGGATCGTGTCGGCCGCAGGCGCGGTGGGAGGCGAGGATGTCGGCGGTGTCGCGCAGGCCGAACAGTTCGGGGCAGTCGAGGGTGCCCTCGTAGGTGCGATCGAGACAGTGTTCGAGCACCCTGTTCTGGGTGGTGATGACCCCAAGGGAACGGGCGGTGACCACGCGGATGTCGGCGGGCCACGGGCCGGAGACGGGAAGGCCCGGGACGGGCGGGGCCTGGTTGTCGCGGCGGAGGTAGAGCAGGCGGCCGACGGAGAGGAACCGGGCGCCGATCAGGGCACGTTTGAGCCAGGCCTGGTTGGCCTCGACGAGCGCCTGGATGAGGGCGAACTCGTTGGGGTGGCTCTCCCCCACCGCTCGGCAAGCGGTGTTGAGGGCGGCGACGAGGCCAGGGTCGGCGGGGGCGTGGGCGGGGAACTTGGGCAGGGGCGGGCTGGCGAAGACCATGCCGACCCGTCCGGCACCCGGGGCGATCAGGGCAACCTGGTCAATCTGGGCCCCGGTCTTCAGGGCGGCGCGGCGTGAGGCCGGGTCGGGCGGCGTGCCCCAGGCCCACATCAGGTCGAGGTCAACGCCTTGGCCGGGGGCTTCGGAGATGAAGCGGCGGGCCTGGGCGAGGTCGGCGTCTGGGGCGAGCCCCAAGAGGCGGCCGACGGCGTGGAGCCGGTGCGACGGGGGAACCTGATAGACGGTTGGTTGGATCATCCGGGTTTGGGGAGCGAAAGGAGGGGGACAGCGGATGATTGG
>CAZHKB010000579.1:0-1773 GCA_964533405.1 uncultured Phycisphaeraceae bacterium
GCGGCGCCGTTCGCGGGGGTGCCGCCGGTATGGGGGATCGGGGTGGTGGATGGGCCGCGGGTGCGGAGTGGGGTGAGGCGGTTGGCGGAGGGGCACAAAGGTTCGTCGTCGGCTGCGCCGCCGGCTCAGGCTGCAAGCCCGACCCACCAGATCCCGGTCGCGCCGTTCTTCGGGTCGCGGGTGGTGACGGACATTGATATTGATGATGTCTACCCGTTCATCAACCTGGTCGCGCTGTTCCGGGGGCAGTGGCAATATAAGAAGGGAGCGGTGGAGGATGCGGCGTATCAGGCGGGGCTGGAGCGGGAGATTGTGCCGGTGTTTGAACGGCTGAAGGATCAGTGCAAGCGCGAGATGATCCTGAGGCCGGCGGTGGTGTACGGGTATTACCCCGTGGCGAGCCATGGAGACGACCTGATTGTGTTTGATCCCAAGGAACAGGAGCGGGAGATCGAGCGGTTCCGGTTCCCGCGGCAGGAGGGGCAGAAGCGGCTGTGCATCAGCGACTTCTTCATGGATGTGGAGGAGTGCCGTGCGGCGGGGCGGCGGGATGTGCTGGGGCTGTCTTGCGTGACGATGGGGCCGGCGGTGAGCGTGGCGACGCAGGAGTTGTTCAAGGCGAATCGGTATCAGGAGTATCTGTACCTGCACGGGCTGGGGGTGGAGTCGGCCGAGGCGCTGGCGGAAGTGTGGCACAAACGGATGCGGCAGGAGATGGGCATCGGGTCGGAGGACTCGCCCCGGATCAGGGAGCTGTTCACGCAGAAGTACCGGGGGAGCCGGTATTCCTTCGGGTACCCGGCGTGCCCGGACATGAGCGACCAGGGGATTCTGTGGCGATTGATTGAACCGGGACGGATCGGGTGCGAGCTGACGGAGAACTGGCAGATCGATCCGGAGCAGAGCACGAGCGCGATCGTCGTGCATCATCTGGAGGCGAGGTATTTCAATGTTTGAGAGCGACGACGCGACGGAGGGGCGAAGTGGCGAAGTGGGATGATCGTGCGGTGACTTCGCGGCGTGGGCGTGCCGCGGGCGGCGTCGAGGGCATCGGCGGGCCGATAACGGCGTGATCGCTCAGGTTGGGGTCGGGTTGTCCCGATCAACGGGGCATGATCCGCGATGCGCTCACCCTGCTTGTGCCTTGCCTGGTCTGCCTTCTGGCGGGTGGCTGCGACCAGCGGGCGTCCGACAAGGAGGAGTTGCAGGGGATCTTCGCGACGCTGGACAACTGCTGCAACAACTCGGATGGGGTCGGAATGCTGGGGCTGTACAGCCAGAGCACGTTCGATCAGTACGAAGCCTTGCTGCCGATCATTCTGGATGGGACACCGGAGCAGATCGCGGAGCTGCCCGCGCCGTACCAGTATGAGGTCCTGATGGCGCGGCTGAAGAGCTCGCGGGGGGCTCTGGGCGGGCTGACGGGGCGGCAGTATGTGGCGCACGCGACGACGGCGGGGTGGTACTCGATCCCGCGGGGATTGCGGACGACCGACACGCTGGGCGGGTTCGAGTTCGGGCCGGACGGGACGGCGTGGGCGGGGATCTATACCAATGGCCAGCGGACGGGGCTGCGGATGTGCTTCGTGCGCGAGGACGGGGTGTGGAAGATCGATGAGCCGCGTCAGCACGAGGCGTCGAGCCAGGCGTGGCGCGCGACGGCGCTGGAGAAGGGGATGACGCTGGAGGAGTTCGTGCTGCAGGCGCTGTCGGTGGATGAGAATCGGCCGATTGCGGAGGGGATCTGGGAGCCGATGGGGCAGGGGGCGATGG
>CAZHKB010000580.1:0-1771 GCA_964533405.1 uncultured Phycisphaeraceae bacterium
GCCCACCGCTCCCTCAACCCCACCGCCTCCCGCTGTCTTGATCTCTGCCTCGCCCGCTTCCCCCTGGCTCGGCGGACAATCATCAAACGCCATGATGATGTCCGCCCCCAGGTCGTTCTGCACCTGGATCGCCCGCTCCGGCGTCAGGCGGATTATCGCCCCGTCGATCACCGACTTGAACGTCACGCCATCGTCGTCCACCCTGTTCATGTCCGACAGGCTGAACGCCTGGTACCCGCCCGAATCGGTCAGGATCGGCCGCGGCCAGTTCATGAAACCGTGTACCCCGCCCAAACGCTTGACCGTCTCGGGCCCGGGCCTCAACAGCAGGTGGTAGGTGTTGTTGAGCAGGATCTGGGCGCCCGTGGCGGCCACCTGCGAGGGCAGGATCCCCTTGACCGTCCCCCGCGTGCCCACCGGCATGAACGCGGGCGTATCGAACGCGCCATGCGGCGTCACCACACGCCCCACGCGAGCGTGGGTGAGGCCGGAGCGGGCGTGGACCACGAATGACATCGGCATGCGGCTTCCGACTTCACGCGAACGGACTGATCAGGCGGACGTTCCCGACGACCGGGCTTGATTGCAGGTCTTCCGAATGGAGCGTGTCAACGCCCACCTCCTCGCACGCCGCGATCAGCATCGCGTCCCAGTACGACGGCTGGTGGGACTCGATCAACCCCCACCCTCGCCGCAGAACCCCCCGCGTCGGCAGGGCGAGTCGGTAGACCTCCATCCAGGCACTGACCAGGCTCGGGACGTCCATCCTGATATGGCTCGTCCGCTGCTTGCGCCGGATGACCGCGCCGAACTCGCATACCACCCGCCACAGAAGGACCGTTGGTTCGCGTTGGAGACGCTCAAGCAGGGCCCACGCCCTGGCGCTCTTCCCGGGTTCGCCAGAATCGACCGCGTGGACGAGCACATTGGTGTCAACCGCGATCATAAAGCTCGTCGCGCGTAAGGCGCGGGCCGCTCAGGCGGATCAGTTTCTCGCGACGGATTCTCTGGATCGACTCCCAAGCCCGCCGACGCCCCCCGGGTGTGGGCTCATCGGAGATCGACACCGAACCACGGACCCCCTCCGGCGACGCGGTGGGCTCATCAGGGTGGAACGCGCCGCCGGAATACGTCACCGGAATGCCTCGATCGAAACTCATCGCACAATGCTATGCCAACCTGCACGCCGGGCGAAGCGCAGTCGCCGGACCCACCCGCGCCGATCGACCTGACCCTCGCGTCTGGCCGCGGAGTCCTCCAACGGGAATCCCATAACCCCCCGCACCCGGGCCATAACCCGGGCGTCTCGCACCCCTCGCGCCACACTGGGCAACCCCCGCACATAACTACAAGTTTGACATTGCATCGCACATCGAAACATGGCACTCTCGCTCCTGATCGCAACCCCGCACCGACGCGCCCACACGCGCCGCGCGGGGCCCGCGAGCGCGGAGAAACGCCATGCTCTTCAGAACCGTCCTCATCGGGGCGAGCGCGATCGGTGCGCTCTCACACGCCGCACACGCCCAGTCCGTCAACATCTACACATCCAACTTCGAGGCCGGCAGCCTCGGCTCCCGCTGGACCTCCAACGCCAAGCTCACCGACACCCCCTCACAGCAGTTCTCTCGATTCGTCGGACGCCACGGCAACGAGACCATCAGCCTCACCCTCCTCAAGGCCCCGCTCCCGCCGCCACCCGCAACCCTGGTTGGGCTGCTCCCCCGCCACCCAGGCATGATCACCCCGGGCGTCGAGCCAACCTCTCCGC
>CAZHKB010000581.1:0-1763 GCA_964533405.1 uncultured Phycisphaeraceae bacterium
GTGTCGGGGGTGCGGGGCGGCATCGAATTGTGTTGAAGGTGGCGTGGAGGATGGGTAAGCTGGTGTTCCCCCGGAGGACGGGGTTTCAGGAGGGCGACGAGATGAAGGCGATGAGCGTGAAATGGGCGGCTGCCGCGGCGGTCGCGATGCTGGCTGGCGCGACGTGCGGGCAGGAAGTGCTGGTGCTGTCGAGCGGCGACGGGCTGCTGGACGCGAACGTGATCCAGGTGCTGGCGGCGCACGGGCTGACCGGGACGGTCGGGCCGCAGTACTGGCAGTTCACGGGGTCGGGGAATCTGTGCGGGTTTGACTGCGTGTACATGCAGGCGAACATCAACTGGGCGGCTGGCGACATGCCCGAGGGCGGGCAGCAGGCGATTGTGGACGTGATCAATCGCGGCGGCGGGTTTGTGACCACGGAGTGGTCGGTGTGGAAGTCGGGAGCTGGATCGCTGGTGACACTTGCGAACGCGTTCGCGGTGTCGCCGTCGGCGACGTTCAACGGGAGCTCCCCGGCGACGTACACGCAGGTGACGGCGCAGGCGACGGTGAATGCGGGACTGCCAACGAACTTCACGTTCGCGCTGGACAGCTACGCGGGGACGAACAACTCGCTGATCCCGAAGGCCGGGGCGACGGTGTTCTACTCGAGCAGCGTGCTGGACAATGGCGTGGTGGGGTGGGACTTCGGTGCGGGGCGGTCGGCGAGCATCTCGGTGTGCGCTGGGCCGGTGTCGCTGGCGGACGCGAACTTCGCGCGGCTGATCACGAACGTGATGAGGTGGTCGTTCGGCAGGCCGCCGACGTGCCGGCCCGACCTGACGAGCGGGGCGATCCCGGGCTCGCCGGGGTACGGCGTGCCGAACTGCGCGCTGAACAACGATGACTTCTTCTATTACCTGTCGCAGTTCGCGGCGGGGAACGTGGCGGTGGCGGACATGACCACCAGCGCGATCCCGGGATCCGCGGGGTATGGCGTGCCGAACGGGGTCATCAACAACGATGATTTCTTTTACTATCTGACGCTGTTCAGCACGGGGTGTTGAGACGAGGTGACGAAGCGACGAAGCGACGAAAAGAGAGAGAGGGCGCGTGGGCGCCCTTTCTTTGTTTGTGGTCGGGGTGAGCGCGGATTCATCGGGGATGTCCGGGTGGATTCACCGGGTGGCGGCATACTGTTTCATCAGGGCGACGGCGCCGCTGGTGGGAGTGCGCGCCATGGTTGTGGTGGCTGTTGGGAGTGATGTGGCGCAAGGGGTTCCGGCGGCCCAGGGTGCCGGCGTGGGGGATGGGCGGGTCGCGGCCGCGGCGCCCGAGGCGAGCGCGGCCAAGCCCAAGCGGCGGGTCGAGGTGCGGTCGGTGATGCTGACGGGGCTGTTCCTGATCGCGCTGCTGTGGGTCTTGGACTTTGCCGAGCCGGTGCTGGTGCCGGCGGTGCTGGCGGTGGTGCTGGCGATCGTGCTGACGCCGGTGGTCCGAGCGGCGTCATGGTTGAAGATCCCCGCGGCGCTGACGGCGCTGGCGGCAGTTGTGGTGGCGGTGGGCGTGGTTGGGGGGACGGTGTACCTGCTGTCGGGCCCCGCGATGCAGTGGGCCGGGCGGATGCCAAAGATCGTGGCGGAGCTTGAGCGCAAGACGCGCGGGCTGCGGGAGTCGGTGGCGGAGGTGGAGGAGATCGGGGCGCAGGTGGGGGAGATGGTGGCGGGGGATTCGCCGCCGCCGCCTGGGACGCTTGAGGTGACGGTGCGTGACCAGCAGCCTGT
>CAZHKB010000582.1:0-1760 GCA_964533405.1 uncultured Phycisphaeraceae bacterium
GGGTTGGTGTCGCTGCCGGTGGGCGCGGTGATTGTGCGCCGGGCGGTGTGGGCGCGGCGTGGGCTGTGGGTCTGCTGCGCATATCCCGTGGGCGCCAGCCGGTTGTGCACGGAATGCGGGAGAGCGGTGGTCGCGCGGGTCGGATAGGCTGGGGTCGGTCGGGTGCGTGGGGTGCCTGGCGGGTGATCGACCGGAGGCCGCGCGTTGAGCAGCAAGACGGAACGGGGTTCCATCCGCTGGAAGCACCCGGTGCGGGATGTGCTGGTGGTGGTGGTGGGGCTGTTTGTGATTGGCGTGACGTATGTGGTGCTGTGGGCGTACACGGCCAGGCCCGGGATGAGCATTGATTACACGGAAGAGATTGCGGAGTTGGTGCGGTCCCGGCAGCCGGCGGGAGTCACGGGTGGGGTTGGAACGGGCGGGGGCGAAGGGGCGGCGAATGCGTGGGTGATTCTCAAGGAGGCGATCGCGGCGTACGAGACGGCGCTGGCGTCGGTGGCGACCACGACGCCGGGCGGTGCGACGAACGCGGTTGAGTGGGACCTGCTGCGCGACGGGTATCAGCAGGAGGTCGATGAGTCTCCGGCGGGCGACGGGGTGTCGCGTGCGGCGTACATCGTGGGTTTGGACGCGAGGCGGGGCACGGCGGAGGCGGGCATTCCAATCCTGGCGGGGTCGCCGCTGACGGGGGCGCTGGAGCGGCTGGCGGGCACGCGCGGCGGCGAGCGGCAGGGCTACACCGCGCCGCTGTTCACTATGTTGCTGCCGGAGCTTGGTGGATCGCGGCAGATGGCGCGGTATCTGGCGGCGCGGATGCGGCTGGCGGGGACGACGGGGGACAGCGCGACGGTGCTGGCGTGTTTCGAGCACACCATGGCGGTGGCGCGGGTGCTGGCGCATCAGGCGTGCATGATCGATCGGTTCGCGGCGTTTGCGGTGAGCACATGGGGGATGCAGGAGATCAGAAGGTACGCCCAGGGCGGATCAATGAGCGCGGACGATGCGCGGGCGGCGCTGGCGGTCATGGATCGGCAGCTGGCGTGGCCCGGGCTGGACCTGCCGTTTGAGGGCGAGAGGCTGATGGGGCACGACCTGGTCCAGTTCATGCACTCGTCGGGGGGGTTGATTCCAGGGAGGCTGCTGACCACGCAGTACGAGCCGTTCATGGGCGGGCCGAGTTCGACGGGACCCTTGACGCCGCTGAAGAACCTGACGGGGCTGCTGGCGCCGAGCCGGGCGCAGACGACGATCGCGCTGGACGAGCTGTATGACCGGATGATCCAGCACGCGGCGAGGACGCCCGAGGAGCGTGCGGCGAGCGGATTCTCGATGGATGGGTATGTGGACTCGCTGCGTGGGCCGCAACCCGCGATCAAGTTGATCGTGCCCGCGCTTGGGACGATTCTGGAGGCGGCGGACGCGCACGCGCGGGACGTGGCGGGGACGCGGGCTCGGCTGGAGGCGCTGCTGCCGGAGGTGCGGAGGCGGGGGGCGGCAGGCGGCGAGGAGCCGTGAGCGGGATGGCGCCCGGGGTCGGTCGCCCCGGCTTGGCGGGTGAACAATGGCTCGTGCCCCACGCCGCCACGCATGACCATTACCTGCTCTCGGATGACCCCGCGCTGATCGATGTGGTGGTGTGGCACGCGTACTTGCAGCGGTCGTACTGGGCGGCGGGGATGCCGCTGGAGTTGCTGCGCAAGGCGTGCGCGAACTCGCTGTGCGTGGGGGTGTATGACGTGGCGGGTGGCGCGGGGGTGGCG
>CAZHKB010000583.1:0-1752 GCA_964533405.1 uncultured Phycisphaeraceae bacterium
GGTTCTGGCGGGTGCGGCGGCGAGTTCCTTCTCGCGCTCCCTTTCCTTGCGGCGCCACTCGGAGTAGTTGCCGAGCATGGCCTTGCAGCCGCCGTTGCCGTCGAGGACGAGGAGGTGGTCGCATACGGCGTCGATCAGGGCGCGGTCGTGGCTGATGATTAGGACGGTGCCTTCGAAGCCGTTGGTGAGAGACAACGCCTCTTCGAGTCGTTCGGCGCTGGGGATGTCGAGGTGGTTGGTGGGCTCGTCGAGGATGAGCAGGTTGCGTGCGCTGGCCAGTAGGCCCGCGAGCGAGACTCGGGCGCGTTCGCCGCCGGAGAGGAACTGGAGCTGCTTCTGCTGGTCGTCGCCGCTGAAGAGGAAGGCGCCGGCCAGGTCGCGGGCCTGCTGCTCGCTGATCTGGACGCCGGGGTTTTCCTTCTGGATGGTCCGCATGAGCTGCTGGATGATGGTGAGATCGAGGTCGAGGTGGTCGTGGGTCTGGGAGAAGTAGCCGACCGAGAGGCGGGTGCCCAGGGAGCACTTGCCCGAGTCGGGCGGGACCTCGCCGAGCAGGGTGCGGACGAGGGTGGTCTTGCCGGCGCCGTTTGGCCCGACGATGCCCCAGCGCTCGCCGCGGGTGATGGAAAGTGAGAGGTCCTTGAAGAGGACCTTGTTGGTGCCGTCTTCGCGGAGGTAGGTCTTGGAGATTTCTTTGGCCGAGGCGACGACATCGGCGGACTTCTCGGACTTGGGCAGCGTGAGGCGCAGTTGCGCGAGTTCCATGGGGCGTTCGAGCAGTTCCTGGTCCTTCTCGCGGTCCAGGCGGGCTTCGCGGCCCTTGGCCTGCTTGGCCCGCTGGCCGGCCTTGAATCGGCGGATGTACTCCTCTTCCTTCCTGAACTTACCCTGCTGCTTCTCGTAGGCCCGGTGCTGCGTGAGGCGGCGATCAGCGCGGATGGTGCGGAAGGCGGTGTAGTCGCCCGGATAGTCGATCAGGCGCCCCTGCTCGGTCTCGACGATGCGGTGGACCACCGCGTCGAGCAGGTAGCGGTCGTGGGAGATCATGAGGATCGCGCCGTGGAACTCGTTCTTGAGGTAGTTCTCGAGCCATAGGCGCCCCTCGATGTCGAGGTGGTTGGTGGGCTCGTCGAGGAGCAGGACGTCGGGCTCTTCGAGCAGGAGGCGGGCCAGCGAGAGGCGGGCTTTTTGGCCGCCGGAGAGCTTGGTGACCGGGAGCTCGAACTGCGCGTCGGTGAAGCCCAGGCCGTGCAGGACGGCGTCGATCTTGTGGTCGATGGCGTATCCGCCGGCGGCCTCGATGTCGTGGTCGAGGGCCTCCTGTTTTTTCATCAGGCGTTTGAGCGTCTCGCCGGTGGCGGTCTCCATGTCGTGATAGACGACGTGAAGCTGCTTGTGCAGGTCGTGCAGGGTGGCGAAGGCGGCCTCGGCGGCCTCGCGCAGGGTCTCATCGGGCGGCAGGTTGGGGTCCTGGCGGAGGTAGCCGATCCGCAGCCCCCGCTGCATGGAGATGGTGCCGGAGTCGGGTTGCAGGACGCCAGCCAGGACCTTCATAAGGGTGGTTTTGCCGGTGCCGTTGCGTCCGACGAAGCCGACGCGTTCGCCCTGTTCGAGCGTGAAGTCGCACTCGTCGAGGATGATGTCCACGCCGTAGGTGAGCACGATGTTGGAGGCGGCAATGACGGGCATGGTGGGAGTGACCGAGTGACGAAGCGACGAAGGGGGGAGCGTGGAAGCGGCGTGGGTCGTGGG
>CAZHKB010000584.1:0-1749 GCA_964533405.1 uncultured Phycisphaeraceae bacterium
GCAATCTACCCCCCAACCTCCGCGCCGTCTTCCGCATCGCCTCCCTCACCGGCACCTACACCGATGAGTCCCTTGCCCAGCCCCTGCGCGTCGAACTCGCCAAAATGACCGGCCGCGCCGTCTTCGCCACCGGACTCCCCGCCGAACTCACCCTCGACGCCGAGGTCCTCACCGGCAGCCCGCCGGCAACCCCCGGCGCCTCGCCAACGCCCACCACCCCCCGCCAGCGCGGCACACTCTCAATCGACGGCACCGTCGACCACATCACCAACGCCGCTGGCGCCCTCACCATCGACCAAGCCCAGGCCGACATCACCATCACCGCGCGCGATCTGCCCCTGGCCATCGCCGATTCCCTCGCGGGCCTGGGCGGCACGCTCACCCGCGCCATCGGCGATCGCCTGGGCTTCGACATCACCGTCGCGGGCACGATGAAGCAAGGAACCGCCAATCTCTCCATCGCCACCGACGGCGGCACGTCCGTCACCGGACGCCTCGCGTTTGCCGACAACATCCTCACCACCGCCCAGCCCATCATCTTCACGCTCGACACCGCCCGCGCCGCCGCGGCCGACCCGGCGATCCAGGCCGCCCTCACCTCCAGCGACGCCGCCCGTATCACCACGCTGCCCACCCTCTCCGTCTCGCTGGCCGACCTCAGCGTCCGCGTCCCGGCCAGCGGCGCGCCACTCGACCTGCGTGGCACCAGCGCCACGCTCACCGCCGCCCTGGGCCAGATGGCCGGCACCGTCCTGGTCCCTGGCCAGACAACCCCCCGCACGTTCAACCTCTCACCCATGGATGTGGTCGTCCAGGCCGCGGACCTGGCCCAGGGCGTCACCATCGCCACCGCGGGACAGGCCCGGATCGACAACCAACCCGCCGGCAATCTCAGCCTGAACGCCCGCGCCTCCAACCTCCTCGACTCCACCGGCCAGCCCAGCAAGGGCCTGCCCACCATCGCGGGCCAGGCTCTGGTCCAGGACTTCGCGCTGCCCATCTTCCAGCCCATCCTCGACGCCATCGCCCCCGGCTCCGGCATCACCCTGGCCTCCGCCATCGGTCCCACGCTCAACTTCAGCCTCGCCGCCGAGTCCGAAACCTCCGGCGGCGCACCACTCGCGCCCGGCCAGATCCCCCCGACCACCGTCACCCTCGCCATGGACTCGGCCAACATCACCGCCGGCGGCAACGTCCGCCTCGCCAGCGACGCGATTCGCACCCTCGACGAAGACGGCGTCTGGCTCCGCATCGCCTCGCTCTCCCCCGTCATCGGCCCCATGCTCCAGTCCTCCGGCGTCACCCTGGCAAGCGGAGGCGAACTCACCCTCCGCGCCCAGGACATCCACGTCGCCGAGCCCACGGCCGCCACGCCCCCGCTCGACCGCTCCCGCGCCCGCCTCTCCGTTGCCTTCTCCGAAACCCGCGGCCAACTCACCATGGGCCCCGCCCCCACCAACTACCGCCTCGACCCGGGCCAGGTCACCTTCACCGTCGACGGCGCCTCAGACTCCATCGCCCTCGCGGGCCGCATCGACGCACTCATCACCGGCAACGCCCGCATCACCACCCAACTCGACACCACCCTCGCCGGCCTCCTGGGCCAACTCACCGGCAAGTCCCAGCCCGCGACCAGCTCGGGCCAGGGCATCACCATCACCGCCACCGAACTGGGCCGCTGGCTCACCGCCGTCCTGCCCGCCACCGCCCCCGTCCGCGTCGAACCGGGTGGTCAGATGACCATCGCCC
>CAZHKB010000585.1:0-1743 GCA_964533405.1 uncultured Phycisphaeraceae bacterium
GCACGCAGTACGCGCAGAAGGGCATGTTCAACATCTTCCTGGGCGTCTTCTTCGCCACCCTCGCGTTCGCCTTCCTTGAGTCCTTCTTCTTCGTCGGCTACCTCATCTCAATCGCCCTCTTCGGCCTGTACCAGGCCATCTTCATGGCCAACGCGGGCGGCGCATGGGACAACGCCAAGAAGATCGTCGAGACCGATCCCTACTTCAAGTCCATCGGCATGGGCAAGGGCAGCGACCTCCACGCCGCGTGCGTGGTCGGCGACACCGTCGGCGACCCCTTCAAGGACACCTCCTCGGTCGCGATGAACCCGGTCATCAAGTTCACCACCCTCTTCGGCCTGCTGGCCGTCGAGCTGGCCATCAGCATGAAGCTCGCCCAGACCGGTCACACGATGCTCACCGGCATCCTCACCGCCGCCTTCTTCGCCGTGTCGGTCTTCTTCGTCTGGCGCTCCTTCTACGGCATGCGGATCGGCACCAAGGCCAGCGACCACGCCGGCAAGCACGCCCACTGATCCTGCTTCCCCGCCGCGTGGCATGGCCCCCGCTCTGAGCGGCCACGCTCGACAACCCAGATCGCAATCAGCCGGCCCGGGCACCCGCCCGGGCCGGTTTGGTTCTCGCCCGCCACACCACGACAGAACCGGCCTCGCGAGCGGTCGGCCACCGCACGCCACACCGGACGCACACAATCACCCACGACGCGCGGACGACAACGCCGCGAAGCCCGCCGCCACACGCGACGCCACATAGCCCGGGGCCTCGTCGCGGAGCGTGCTCCGCCCCAACCTTCCTCACGATGCGGGCAAGTCCGGACGCCCTCGAAATCCGCGCAATGGCCGACCGCTCGGGCCGCCGGTTCCGGATGCCGGCATCCTCACCGCCGCCGCGTGAACACGCCCTCGGCGTTCTGGAACACGCTGCCGTCCTCCGCGTGGCACCACCCCTTCATGACATGGCGGTTGGCGTTGGACATGTCCATCTCGCCCCAGCAGGTGACCATCCGCCCAGTGGCCGGGTCGCGCATCTCCGAGTAGAAGCTGAGGACGTTGTTCGCGGGGTTGAACGTGCCGTGCCCCGGGAAGATCGCGGTGGACATGCTGTCCATCCAGGTGGTCTCGTAGCGGTGGTCCAGGTTGTTGTAGCCGGTGTAGCCGATCCCCTCGTACGCCATGCCCCCCGCGCCTTGGGACTTCACCACCTCGCGGAGATACCGCCCATCCAGCACCCACTCCCGCGTCGCGATACCCGGGAACTCCATCGCCTGGGCCCCCGGCGCCGGGGTCCACTTCATCGTCCCCTCCCACGTCCCCACCATCAGGTTCAAGTGCTTGTGGTGCTCGCCGGGCGTCCCGGCCTCCATCATCGCCACCATCATCGGGTCCATCTCGCCCTCGGGCTGGCCGCCTTCCACCGCCGCCAACCCCACGTTTCGCAGGAACGCCGCCACCCACGGATAGGGAACCACGGCGATGCTCGCGACCGTTAGACCCGGCATCCGCAACGGCTGCCAGGCCGACTGCACCAGCGCCAGCCGGACGATGGCGGCCGCCGATGGCAGCGCGACGCGGTCGCCGCGAAGCACCTGCAGGCAGTCATGGCTGAACAGCCCTTGCGCCACGTGCTTCCACACGTAGAGCGCCGCCAGCAGCAAGCTCTTGCCGACGATCTGCTCCGCCCCGAAGGCGCTGCGGCCCATCTGCATCAGGAAGTCGATCAGGACCCAAGTGAACGGCAGTGTCC
>CAZHKB010000586.1:0-1733 GCA_964533405.1 uncultured Phycisphaeraceae bacterium
GGCATGAGCCGGGAAGAGTTTCCGCAATCGGTCACAGACGCGGCCAAGCCCCCGCTCGCGGACATGGCGGCCGCCGCGACCGAGTTCTGGCGCGAGCTGGTGGTCAACGGCCCGCCCGAGCGGCTCGCGCCCTTTGCGGGTCTGCACGAACCGGCCCTGAGCCGGTTCATCATCGACCCGCGTGCCCGTGCGATGGATGAGGACACATGGTCGCGATTCCTCAAGGAACTCGACGAATTCGCGAAAAGCAAAACGGGCCGTGTGGCAGATCCCTTCGTTCACGACGCCGACCGCGACGTGACCATCGCCATGCTCAACGAGCAGTTCGGCCGCTCCTTCCGTGAGGCTCTCAAGCATGATTCGACCCACGACGGCTTGGGCTGGGCGGCGATGCAGTTGCAGATTGCCGGTCAACTGCTTGCGCGGGCATCGGGCGCGGGCGACGGCAGCCCAGAGATCACCGCCGCCCTTGCCGACCTGCGCACCGTTTACGACACGGGCTTCAAGGAACTCTCGACCAAGATCGATGCGCTGGACAAGGCCAGCGCCAAACGCCACCTGGGCGTGATGACCCGCCTCTCCGCGCAGCACAGCCGGGTCATGGGTGCGCTCAAGGGCCTTTCGGTGCAAGTTACGGTTGTGCAGGAGGGTGTCGACGCGGCGAAGCAAGGCATCGAAGCCGCGAACGAGAACCTGCGAGGCATCAAGAAACAACTCGACGGCCGCCTCCGCTCCGACACTGTCCCCTCCACCGTCCCCACTCCCTCGCCCACCTTCGTCCCCCGCAAAAACATCACCGAGAAGATCCACGCAGCCCTCACCGCCAAGCCCGATGAGGTCGTCATCCGCCAAGCCGTCACCCGGGCCATGGGCGGCTACGGCAAGACCGTCGCCGCGATCCTCTACGCCGAGCAGTACAAGGACCATTACCCCGGCGGACGCTTCATGCTGCGTCTGGAGACCGCCGACTTCGCCCAGTCGCTCGGCGAACTCGCCGCGAAACTCGGCCTGCCGGTCTCGAAGAACCCCGCCGACGATGCCCCCGCCGTGTGCGACCGCCTCGCCAGCGCAACCAACCCCGACGGCACGCCGCAGCCCAGCCTGCTCATCCTCGACAACGTGACCAGCAAGGCCGCGTGGGACGCGATGCTCGCCACGAGCCTGGTGCCGCGTGGCCACTGCCGCGTGCTGCTCACCACCCGCGATGAAGCCATCCACCCCGAGGACGCCATCAAGATCGGCAGGCTCACGCCCGAGGAAGCCCGCGCGGTCTACGCCGCCTTCTGCTCGGGCCGCCGCGACAAAGAGACCGACGACAAGAAACGCGCAGGCCTGCCCGACCCGCTCCCCACGCAAGAAATCGCCGATGCCATCACCAACTGGCTGGGCGGCCTCGCCGTCGCCATCGCCGCCGTCGCGGCGTACATGAAGTTGAAGCCGCACATCGCGTGGCAGACCTATTGGCAGGGCGACGGCAAGCAGATGCGCGGCCTTCAGCACACGCTCGTCAGCGAGTTGCCTGATGTGAAGCCGGGTGTCGCCGCGCAACTAGGCATCGGAGGCGCGGAACTTGAAGCCCACCGCCGCACGCTGCGCGTGATCGACGATGCGCTCGCCGCCTTGCCCGCCGCCGAGCGCCGCATGGTGGAATACGCGGCTCTGTTGCCGCACGACCTGGCGCCCGCGATCTGGCTCGAATCTCTGCTGAGCGCCGATGCCGCCCGCCCGGCCAC
>CAZHKB010000587.1:0-1728 GCA_964533405.1 uncultured Phycisphaeraceae bacterium
ACCCCACCACGCTCCCGCCGTCGTGGAAGGCCCCCCCACCACCTCCTCACGCATGAAGGAGGAATGCTGGGACCTGCACCAGTCCGCCGAGGCCGGACGCACCGCCAAGGCGATGATCGAGGGCACGCTCACCAAAGAGCACTACATCGACATGCTGGGCCAGATGTACGCCGCCGCCGTCGTGCTCGACAAGGCCTTGGCCGAGGCCCGCTCAAAGGTCCCCGAGATCGCGGCCCTGGTCGACGACGCCCAGATGCAGGCTCCCTACCTCCGCAACGACCTCGCGTTCTTCAAGGTGAATCCCGACACCATCAAGCCCCGGGCCGGCGCCGAGCACCTGATCGACACGGCCAATCGCCTGGCCCGCGACAACCCGCTTGCCCTGCTCGCGCTGCACTACGTCCGCGAGGGCGCCAACAACGGCAACCGGTATGTGGCGAAGAAACTCCGCCTGGTCTGGGAGATGCCGGGCGACGACGGCTTCCGCCACCTGGACCCCTACGGCGCGGAGCAGCGCCCGCGATGGAACACGTTCAAGGCCACGCTCGACGCCCAGCCGTTTACGACCACGCAGCAGGACGAGCTGGTCGCAGCCGGGCGCGAGATGTACAAAGCGATTATCGGGATTCACGGAGATGTCGAGGGCGGGGCTCGCTGAGCATGGCTGCGTCCGGCATAGCACGCCGCGCGAGCGTCGGGCGGGCGGGTCATCGCACGCGATCATCTGGCTGGACGAAACTCCTCACTTCAGCCGCATAAACCACCTCTCAAACCGCGGCCTGTACCAGTTCCCCGGGTCCACGCTGAACGCCACGCCCCCCACTTTTCCATAAATCGCCTCGCGGTCCACGAAGCCGAACAGCCGCGAATCTCCCGACATGTCGCGGTTGTCGCCCATCATCATGTACTGGCCCTCTGGGATCACCATCTCCGTGAAGGTGTGCGCCGACTGCGCCCCCGGCACGATCGTCACCGTGTGCCGCACGCCCCCGATCGTCTCCTGCACATGCATCGCCCGCACCGGCGTGCGCCCCGGGATGGGCTCGACCACGTTCTCCGACAGCACCAGGTACTCCACCCGCTCGCCATTGATCGTCAGGCGATTGCCCTCCATCGCGATCGTGTCGCCAGGCAGGCCCACGACGCGCTTGACCAGGCGCACGCCGTCCGTCGGCGAAGCGCACGTCACGATGTCGCCGCGGCCTGGCCCGTCCCACTCCAGCGCCCACACCTTCGTGAACGGCACCCGCAGCCCATAGGCGAGTTTGTTCACCCAGATGCGGTCCCCCTCCAGGATCGTCGGCCGCATCGACCCGCTCGGCACATCATTCCAATCCGCCAGGCTCGACCGCAGCGGCGTCAGGATCGCCACCGCCATCGCCAGCGGCACCACCCAGTCATGCACGATCCTCCCGATCGGGTTCCGCGCCCACTTGGGCAACGGCTTCGGCTGCTTCTTCCGCCGACCGCCCCGCACGGCCCGGCGGCGGCGAGTGCCCTCCTCGCCGGGTGGCGTGGTCGCGGGCTTGAGCGACCCCGCGTGAACGCCAGCGGGGTCGGTCGAAGCCAGCGCCGCATCCGGAGCGTCCCGCTCCGGGCCAGACCCGCTCATTCCGCCAGTCGTGGGATCGCTTGCCATGCTTGATTCTTCCCGAGAATCGTCGCTGGGTTTCAACCCAGGACCCGTCGGCGCGCACCCACCGCGCCCTCGATCTACGCCCCCCACCC
>CAZHKB010000588.1:0-1723 GCA_964533405.1 uncultured Phycisphaeraceae bacterium
GTGCCCGACTGCTCGCGCAGTCGGCTCTGTTGGAGAGAGGCTGCCTCCTCCATCGCCGTCGCCGAGCCTTGGCGACACCTGCCCCGCAGGCGGGTGTGGAGGTGTTCGTAGAAGTCGAGGCGCACGGCGACATCGGGGGATTGCAGGGTTTTGGAGTACTGGGCCAGGGACATGCCGAGTTCGCGGGCGGTGTCGACGGCGTGGGCGGAGGGGTCGAAGTAGGCGGCCAGGAGCTGGGCGGCGGTGTCGTCGGCGGAGGGGAGTGGGCGTGGGGCGTCCATGGTGGGACGCTACGCGGGAGGATGCGCGGCTCAAGTCGGGCGTGCTTATTGACGCAATTTAGCGCGCGCGGGTGAACAATAAGGGCGAGAATTCTGGGAGCTCTGGATCACCTCTGAGGCTCCAGATCCCAGATTCCAGCGGTGATGGGGAGGGTCAGCCGGTGGGGTTGGCCTGGGCGTAGAGGGTGAGGAAGAAGGCCATGTCCTCGAAGGTGACGCGGGCGTCGGGGCGGGCGTATCCGGGGAGCGATCGAGTGGAGGTGGTGGTGAGGTCGGCGGCGGGGTCGTTGGCGGCGTAGGCGCGGAGGAAGAAGGCGTAATCGGCGGCGTCGACGCGGCCGTCGGGTGCGGGGATGGTGGCGGCGGTGGAGGCGCTGGTGAGGTCGAGGAGGCAGATCTCGCAGAGTGTGCAGAGGCCGTTGGGCTGGGTGATGGTCCACTTGGGGCCGTTGAGGGAGACGACCTGATCGAGCTCGCGGTCGCTGCGTGCGGCGTAGGGCAGCAGGCCCGCCTCGGTGGCCTTCTGGTGGAAGTCGGCGGCGCGGGTGCGGTTGGCGGCGGAGTTGATGTTGCGTCCGGCGATCACATAGTCGATGGCGAAGTAGCAGAGGGGTTGGGGGATGGAGTGGGCGAAGAGGACGTTTTCGAACAGGTCGCGGGTGGCGTCGCGGGCGCGGCGGACGTGGGCGGCGGTCTGTGGCTTGGTTCCGTCGTAGAAGAGGTCCTCGTGGCCGATGCCGCGGACGACGGTGGCGACCCGGTCGCGGAGGTCGTCTGGCTGGTCGTTGTCGTCCCAGACGATGTCGGCGCCGTTCTGGATGACGACGCGGAAGTTGGGGAGACCGCGGGTGGTGTGGGCGTAGGTGGAGATCTGCTCGAGGAGCGTGACCATGCGTTCGCGTGCGAGGCGGCGGGACATCTCGGGGTTTTCGTCGGACCAGTAGTCGAAGGCATCCACGACGTCGAGGTAGACGCCGTCAAAGCCCTGGTCGATGATGCGGTCGAGCGGGGTGCGGTCGGGGCCGGCGGCGGAGCCGAAGAGGGTTTGTTTCCACGCGCGGTGCCAGTAGCGGACCTTGTAGTTGCCTTCCCACTCGGGGTTCTCGGGGCCGAGCCAGGCCGGAGCGACGCCCGGGAGAGGGTTGCCGTTGGGATCGACCCAAGCCGGATTCCAGTAGGAGCGGTAATCCTCGGCTTCTCCGATGGAGAGGTAGGCGAGTGCGACGCTGGAGCATGGGCCGTTGGAGGGGGCCTGCATGGAGGCGACCTGGAGGCGTGTGAGATCGCCGGAGGGCAGGCCGTTGGTGGTGGGTTCGAGGATCTTCCAGCCGGCCGAGGAGTTGATGAGTTGCTGGACGGTGGAGTTGTCGTGCTGAAGGACGTAGATGAGGCCCGAGGGGTAGGGGTTGGGGAGGACGACGGCGGGGCCTATGGATTGGGCG
>CAZHKB010000589.1:0-1721 GCA_964533405.1 uncultured Phycisphaeraceae bacterium
AACGCAGCGATCGGTGGCACGACGACGCCCGAGTTCCATCGCGAGTTTGTAGGAGTCGTGCGGGGGATTGCGCACCCCGCCTCGCGATGGGGAGAGTCAGGCCTTTGGGCACGCGGCATCGGCGCTGGCTACGGAGGGCAGCAAGTCGCGGCAGCGGCGGAGTTCGCAGTGCAGGACGCGGCGGTAGTGGGCGCGGCGGATGTCGGGGTCGTTGAGCGGGCCGCCGAAGGTTCGGTTGAGGTCGTTGTAGATCAGTTTGACGGGAACCTCGCGGATGCGCAGACCCTTGGCGACAGCCTGAACCCAGAACTGCATGGGGAAGGCATAACCCGGCTCGGAAAGGGTCAGGCGAGGCAGGGCGGCAACGCGGTAGGCCTTGAAGCCGCAGAACGTGTCGGTGAGCTTGAGGCCCAGGCGACGGTTGATCTCGCCGGTCATCTCCGAGTTGATGGCACGGCGATCGGGGGGTGGGGCGTCGTCGGCGGGGGTGTTGGTCAGGTAGCGCGAGCCGGAGATGACGTCGGCGTCGTTGGCGTCGGCCGCGGCCAGGAAGTCGGGGATCTGAGCGGGCTCGTGCTGCTCATCGCAGTCCATGGTGATGAGCCAGTCGTAGTTGTCGACCGAGGCCCAGCGGAAGGCGTCCATGAGCGAGCGCCCGTAGCCGCGGTTGTGCGAGTGGCGGATGACTTCGACGGGGAACTTGGCGAGCAGGGTGGGGGTGGCGTCTTTGGAGCCGTCGTCGATGACCAGGACGTGGGGGTGAACGCCCAGGACGCGGGCCAGGACGCGCTCGACGTATTTTTCTTCGTTGTAGGTCGGGATGGAGACGAGGGTGCGCATGGGAGATTGTTGGCGTCATGGCTCAACGGAATCAGTCGCGCGAGCGATCGGCCACTGCGAGGTGATGCGTTGGGGCCGAACTTGCTGAGGATCCTCGGCCGGTGGACCCCGAGTGAGCACGCCCGCGGTGCGATTGCGTGGTGGCCGACCGCTCGCGCGGTCGGCGTGTTGGGCACATGACAAGAGCCCGCTGGCGCGGGCTCCTGTGGGTCGATGAGTTCAGGGACGGGATCAGCGGCGACGACGGCCGGTGACCAGGGCGCCCAGGCCCATGAGCGCGAGGGCGGAGGGGGCGGGGACTTCGGGGCGGAAGTTATCCACATACTGGAAGAGGTTCTCAACGCCGCCGACGTTGGGGACGGTGAAGGGGCGGGTGATGCGGGCGCCGACGGTGAAGAACCCGCTGGCACCTGGGGTGAAGTTGCCGGAGACGGCGCCGAACTTGGGGGTGAGGCCGCTGATCGAGCCGGCGGCGCCGGAGGCGATCACGGTGCCGTCGACGATGAGCTCGAAGAGGCCACCCTGAGAGTTGCTGGTGGTGACGGTCCGCAAGGCGGCCCAGTCGAAGGAGAAGGTGTATTGCTGGCCGCCGTTGAGGGACATGACCTGGGTGAGCTCGATGCCGCCGTTGACGGCGGGGGTCGAGAGGGCGCGTCCGACGGAGAACTTGGCGGCGTTGGAGAGGCCGAGCGGCCCGGGGCCGTCGATGTCGACCATCTCAACGACCTGGGTGTTGCTCTGTCCGTTGACGGTCAGGGTGCGTGTCCAGCCTTGGAAGTCGCCGGTGTCGAAGTTGGGGTTGACGAAGTTGGCCGATGCGAGCGAAGCAAGCCCGGCGACGGCGACGATGCCAACAAGAGCGATGCGCATATCTCAGATCT
>CAZHKB010000590.1:0-1720 GCA_964533405.1 uncultured Phycisphaeraceae bacterium
CCGTTACCCCGCCTCATTCCGCCCCCTCCGACCTAACAACGACGCACGGGCGCGAGCCCGGGGCCAGCCCACCATCAGCGACCGCCGCCTCGTCAACCAACTCCGAACCAACCCCAGGCTCACGCCGCGGGCTCGGATCCGATCCCGTCATCTATAAAGGCATCAAGCCCGGCATCACGCCCGCCGATTTCCGCAAGCTCATCGCCGAAGGCCGCGTCCCCGAGGCCATGCTCGCCGTCCCCGCCATCGTCGGCGAGATGCACGATCTTCCATCTGGCACCTGCCACGCGCTGGGCGCGGGCGTGCTGGTCGCCGAGGTCCAGACCCCCAGCGACACCACGTTCCGGGTCTACGACTGGGCCAAGGAGTACGGGCGCCAGGGCCGGGCCTTGCACATCGAGGAATCCCTCGCCTGCATCGACTTCGCCCCCGCGCCCGTCGCCACCAGCCTCCACGCGCCGCGCGGCCAACTCGCGTCCGGCCCGCTCACCCGCACCCCATACTTCACCGTCGATCAGATCAACCTGCCCGCCGGCTGGAACTTCCAACTCCAGGATCCCAACTGCCACGTCCTGATCGTCGTCGCCGGCGCGGCACGCCTCGAACCCCAAGGCCCGTCCACCTGGACCTTCGCGCCCGGCGACATTACTCTCGGCGACACCGTCATCATCCCCGCCGCCATCTCGCACACACTCAACATCCACGCGACCCAGGACCTCTCCATCCTGCTGGTGGGCCTGCTCGCGGGCCTTGCTCGTGGGCCTGGGGCCGGGTCGCCCCGCGGCCCGATTTCCCGCAAGCAACAATGAGCCAATGATTCCCAACAAGTACGGGGGGTAGAACGGTTGAGAAACGCCGGCGGCATCTCGAAACTCCTGTCCATGGCCGGCGGCCTGGCCCTGCCGGCTGTCTGCACCGGCATGACCAGCCTGGCGGCCCACGCCACCACGGCCAACCCGGTCGCCGGGGTTATCTTCGCGGTCAGTGCGGGGTTCGTCGGCGCGGCCGCGAGCATCTGGCAGGGCAAGCGTGCGGCCCAAGAGCGGAACCGAGCCGGCGCCGCCGAGGCCGAGGCCAATCGTAAATACAACCACGACATCGCCAAGGCGGTGGCCAAGTCGATCGCGACGGTGCTGGAGCCGCTCAGCACGCAGTCCACTGCGCCGGACGGGCTGACACGCGAAGATCTCGTGGCGATCGCGGGCGTGATCGCCAAGGCCGAGCCTGCGTGGCTGGCGATCGCCGATCGCGCCGAGAACCGCTTCTCCCCGCTGCTGGAAGACAGCGTGGCGCAAGCGATCGAGCGCGACCCGGCGAACCCGGCGCTCCGTAAGTTCGGCGACCTGGAGATGTGGGGGGAGGTTCTGTCGGCGATGGCCGCGCACACGATGCCCCGTCGGAAGCCGTCGCCAGCGGGCAAGGCCGCGACCAATCTCGATCCGATCAAACTTTCTCCCACGGCCATCGCGGCGGCGGTGCAGGCCTGCCACGCCGGTTTCGCCCGCCAGTTCTACAACGACCTGAAGCACGACCTGGCCACCAAGGGCCAAGCGTTCGCGGGCGTGCATTTGCGGATGATGGGCGAACTGGTGGTGCGGGCGCGGGAGCAGGCCAAGGACAGCAACGAGATTCGAGTCGGGCTTGACGACTTGTTCCGACATGTGAACGCCCTGTCGCAGATGGTTCTGGAAGCCAATCGCCAGAGGCAGCGCGATCTGGC
>CAZHKB010000591.1:0-1712 GCA_964533405.1 uncultured Phycisphaeraceae bacterium
GGTCCCTCCGGTGGATGCTGCGGCCCCTCCACCCTCACCCCCGATCAGGTCGCCGCCGCCATCGGATACGCCGACGCCGACCTCGCCGCCAACCCCTCCGACGCCAACATGGGCCTCTCCTGCGGCAACCCCACCGCCATCGCCGCCCTCCGCCCCGGCGAGGTCGTCCTCGACCTGGGTTCCGGCGGCGGGTTCGACTGCTTCATCGCGGGCCGAAAGGTCGGCCCCACGGGGCGGGTCATCGGCGTCGACATGACCCCCGACATGCTCTCCAAGGCACGCCGCAACACCGGCGTCTACCGCGAAAAGTCCGGCCTCTCCAACGTCGAGTTCCGCCTCGGAGAGATCGAGAACCTCCCCGTCGCCGACTCCTCCATCGACGTTCTCATCTCCAACTGCGTCCTCAACCTCTCGCCCGACAAGCCCCGCGTCTGGCACGAGATCGCCCGCGTTCTCAAGCCCGGCGGGCGCGTCGCGGCCTCCGACCTCGCCCTCCTCAAGCCCCTGCCCGACTCGATCAAGCATGACCTCGAAGCCCTCGTCGGCTGCATCGCCGGCGCCGTCCTCATCGACGACACCCGCGCCCAGATGCTCGCCGCCGGCCTCCGCGACATCACCCTCACCTCCAAGCCCGACTACATCGACGCCATGACCCAGTGGCAGGACCCCCTCTACCAACGCATCATCGCCGCCCTCCCCGCAGGCTCAAAGACCTCCGATTACATCACCAGCCTCGACATCGCCGCGCGCCGGTGACCTCCCCCCTCTGCCCAGTCCCCGCGGCGACTGGAGAGAGGGCCGGGGTGAGGGGTTGGCATCCCGCGCCACATCGCGCCACCGGCTTCAGCCCCTGGAAGACGCCCATTGATCCCACCGCCGGGAGGGCGAGCGAACGGCCCTTCACGCCGCGCCCTGCAACCTCCACCGTTCCTGATACCCTCGCTCACCAAACGTGTCTCTCCGTCTCTCCGCCTCCTCCTCACGTCCGCCATGCCCAAACTCCTCTCCGAACTCCTCGGCACCTTCACCCTCGTCTTCGCGGGCGCGGGCGCCATCGTCATCAACCAGATCTCCGACGGCCAGATCACCCACGTCGGCATCGCCCTCACCTTCGGCTTGGTCGTCATGGCCATGATCTACGCCTTCGGCGAGGTCTCCGGCTCGCACATCAACCCCGCCGTCACCATCGCCTTCGCGCTGGCCGGTCGATTCGAGTGGCCGCGCGTGCTTCCCTACATCGCCGCCCAGACCATCGGCGCGCTCCTCGCCGCCACCCTGCTCCGCCTCCTCTTCCCCACCGCCACGACCCTTGGCCAGACCAACCCCGCCGGCCCGTGGTGGCAATCCCTCGTCCTCGAAGCCGTCCTCACCTTCATCCTCATGCTCGTCATCCTCCAGGTCTCCAGCGGCTCCAAGGAGCGAGGCGTCCTGGCCGGCGTCGCCATCGGAGGCGTCGTCGCCCTCGAAGCCCTCTTCGCCGGCCCCATCTCGGGCGCCTCCATGAACCCCGCCCGCTCTCTCGCCCCGGCCCTGCTGGCCGGTGACCTGCAACACCTCTGGATCTACCTCCTGGCCCCCACCCTCGGCGCCGCCGCCGCGGTTCCCATGCACCGCGCCGTTCACAAACCCGCGGCGAGCGCCCCCGCGCCCTGACCCCACCACGCCACGTTGCCACTTCACGCCTTCCCCTCCGTCTCGCTCAGGTTCTCGGC
>CAZHKB010000592.1:0-1709 GCA_964533405.1 uncultured Phycisphaeraceae bacterium
GGGGATGACGGTGGGGGGTGAGGGCGATCGCGGCGGCTGGACTCTTCAGATCGCGCGCGAGATCACGATCGCAAGCACCGCACCCAGAATCGCCCCGACCGCGCCGCCGATGACGATGGCCCTGGTGACCGCCCGCTTGAGTTCGGCTTTGGTCGGCGAGGCGTCGAGGCGGTCCTCGACGATGCGGACACGCTCGTTGAGCGCGCCGAACGCCTCGGCGGGGATGCCCGACCCGCCGCCGGAGCCGTCCTTCATCGCCATCATGGAACGGCGGCCCAGGTCCTTGGAGGCGGTGTCGTAGCCGGTGACGGGCATGGAGGGTTCCCCGGAAAAGGTCGTCCAAGTGTAGTGCGGCGGGCGCGCGGGTGTGGAGTGGCTGTGGGGTTGCTCGCGGCTCGCCGGAACTTGGTGCGTGTGTCGATATACCCTGCATGCCCGTGAACGCCGCCGGATCGGTCAGGCAGGATGCCCGTACTCTCGAGGTGCTCGCGCCGGAGATCGGCGTGCGGCCCGAGGCGGGCGGCGGCACGAGCGGATTTCCTTCACGCATGGCCCCACCCGTCACATCCTCGACCAGCACCAGCGTCGAGATCGGCGGGCGGGTGCTGTTGTCGTTTGGCGGGTGCGATTACCTGGGGCTGGCCCATCATCCGGCCGTGCTCGCGGCGGCGCGGGAGGCGATGGGCGTGTACGGGCTGTCGACCACCGCCTCGCGGGTGACGACGGGCAATACGGCGGCGCACAACCGGCTGGAAGACGATGTCTCCAGGCTGCTGGGTCAGCCGGCGGCGGTGCTGGTGCCCGAGGGATACACCGCCAACCTGGCGCTCGCCCAGGCGCTGGCCCGGCGGGTGGGTGTGGCGGTCATCGATGAGCGGGCGCACCGGTCGCTGCCCGATGCGGCGGTGGCGGGCGGGCTGCGGATCGTGCGGTACGCCCACCTGGATGCGGGCGATGCGGCGAGAAGGCTGGGGGAGATCGGGCGCGAACCGGCGGCCATCCTGACCGACGGCGTGTTCACGGCCGATGGCGCGGTGGCGCCGGTCCGCGAGCTGCTGAACGCCCTGCGGACGCACGACGACCTGCTGGTGGTGGACGACTGCCACGGCGTGGGCGTGCTGGCGGAAGGGCGGGGCACGTGCCGGTTCCTCGGAGTCAGCGACCCCAGGATCGTCCTGACCACGACGCTGGCAAAGGGAATCGGCTGCTACGGCGGCGCGGTGGCGGGGCAGGCGGCGGTCGTGGACGAGGTGCGACGGCACGCGACCGCTTTCATCTGCACCACGCCCGTGCCGCCCGCGATCGCGGCGGCGGCCTCTGCGGCCATCCGCGTGCTCGAGCATGACCGTCTGCGGCATGTCGCACTGGCGGCCAACGCCGGGGCGTTGCGGGCGGCGGTGCGGTCGCTGGGGGTCGGGGTCGCCGACCAGCCCACGCCGATCGTCGCGTTCGCCATGCCAGACCAGGCGGCGATGGAGCGACTGCACAACGCGCTCATGGAAGAAGGGATCCTCGCCCCGCTCATCCGCTATCCGGGAGGCCCGGCCGAGCGGTACTTCCGGCTGACTGTGACCGCCGAGCACACGGCGGAGCAGATTGAGCGGCTGCGGGAGGCGATGGCGCGGCTGATCCGCGAGGCACTCGGCGCGACGCGCTAGGCATTGGGCGCCGGCTCATTGCGTGCCGATGGTGAGGACGGTATCGGCGGG
>CAZHKB010000593.1:0-1705 GCA_964533405.1 uncultured Phycisphaeraceae bacterium
GGGGGGATGGCGGGGTCGGACGTGTCTTGTCGGGGGCGCGAGATCGTGGCGGTGGAGGCGGAAAGGCGAGCCAGCACCTCGTATCCGACGTTGTCGAAGGAGACGACGTGGCCGGCGGTGATGCCGGCGGCTTCGAGCGTGACGTCCTGGGTGGACATGGTGAGGGTGGTGCCGGCGATGGTGGCGGTGCCGCGGACGAGTCGCTGGGCGATCCAAGCGAGGTCACGGAAGAGTGAGGGTTCGAGGAGGAGGAGGTCGCGGTCGGTGGTGAACATGGGTGCTCCAGAGTGATGGAGAGAGGAAGACACGGAGAGGCAAGAGGGAGTTACCACAGAGGCACAGAGGCACAGAGAAAGGCGGCGGAGTGGGGCGGAGGTTGAGGCTGCGCCTCGGGCACAGGTTGCAAAGCTGTGCCACCCTTGGAAGCCCCACGGCGGCGGGGAGGCCGACGTGGGGGTGCGTCGCGGCACCCCCGTACACGCGACGCGGGGGAGGGAGAGAGAGGAGAGAAGCACTGGGCATTGGGCACCGAGGAGGGCGGGCCTGAGATCTGAGATTGCAGAGTTAGGAAGGGGGTGAAGGAGGGGAGGGGAAGGCATCGAGGCAGGAGGCATCAAGGCATGAGGCAGGAGGGAAGAGGGAGTGTTCACGTGACGTTGCTTTTCCTCCGTCTGGGTCCTCCGCGCCCGTGTGGTGAACGGCTTACGCCGCGAGGCTGCGGATCATGCCGTGGGCGTTTTCGTTCTTGAACTCGAGGGTGTATTCGCCGAGCATCTGGAAGGAGATGGAGTCTCCGGTGGAGGCCAGGGCCTTGGCCTGGAAGGAGCGGCCGGCGAGGGGCAGGACGCCGATGCGTGAGGAGTCGAGGAGGAGGACGGCGTCGGCGGGCATCCAGCGGGAGGTGATGATCTTGCAGACGCCGAAGTCGGACTCGTAGATGGAGACGAGGTTCTTGAGGCGGGTGTCGCTGGAGGTGTAGCCGCGCTGGGAGTCGAGGAAGGAGTTGATACGGCGTTTCTGGGAGCCGCCGACGACGATGGTGTCGATGGGCCCGGAGGCGTTGTCCCAGATGCGGCGCATGGCGGTGTTGATGAGGGTCTCGGTGATCTCGTTCTCTCCCGCGCCGCCGCCGAGGGGGAAGGTGCCCACGCCGGGGGCGAAGGAGTTGGTGGTGAGCGAGCGGATGATGCCGTTCATGGAGCGTCGGACGGCGCTGGAGCCCTGCTGGGTTGCGGAGGGGGCGACGCCGTTGAGGACCGTGTTCTCGAGGTCGCGGAGGAGTTCGCGGGTGCGTTCGGCCTTCTGGAAGTCGGCCTCGTCGGTGATGCCGTGGGCGCGGGAGGCCTGCATGGAGCCGGAGACGTCGACGGTGGCGGTGAAGATCTGGGTGTAGTTGCTCTTGCGGGTGCGGCTGGTGAAACGGGCGGGGGCGGCGGCGGCGCCCTCGAGGGCGGCGTTGCCCAGGATGGTGAGCTTCATGTTGTCGGCCAGCGCGTGGGCGGTGGTGCCGCCGTAGGCGCGGGTGACGGTGAGGACGTTGGTGGCGATGGCGGTGACGAGCATGACCTCGGCGGAGTCGGCGGGGCGGACGAGGTCGCCGACCTGGAAGTAGGAGCCGTTGTCGACGGTGAGGGCGGTGGCGGCGGTGGCGCTGGGTGAGAAGGAGGACTGGTTGAGCAGGTCGGAGTTGGGCAGCAGGCGGTCC
>CAZHKB010000594.1:0-1692 GCA_964533405.1 uncultured Phycisphaeraceae bacterium
GAATACGCCGCCATCGCACGCACCATGGCGACCGACTCCCGCGCCAACGCCCAGAACATCCGGGCCACCCTCGCCCAGACCAGCGGCCCGGGCGTGCCGCCCCTCGACACCGCCGCCAACATCGCACGCCGCGCCCTCTCGCGCCTGGCCTCCGAACTCCAGTCCCTCGCCGCCGCGCTGACGGCCCTGGCCAGCGCGGACTCAACGCCCCGGGAGGCCGCCCTCCGCGCCCAGTCCCTTAACCAGCAACTCACCCTCGGGCGCGACCCGATCGCTCTGGCCGCCGACCGCGCCACGGCCCTGGCCATCCCCGACCTGGTCCGCGTCGCCCGCGTGCTCGAGTCCAGCCAGGCCGTGCTGGTGGTCTCGCCCGATCGCCTGGGGGCGATCGCGTTCGGCACGCTCTTTCCAGCCTCGATCCCCCAGACGGTGGGCGGCGCACGGGCCGACATCGGCGCCGCCGCCGAGGACCTGCTCGCCAGCTCCATCGCCTCCCTCGCCGCCCCGGCCTCTCCCATCGTCGTGCTCATGCACGCCAGCGGCGACGCCAACCAGCCCGGCGGCTCGCCCAGCCCCGACCCGCGCCTCCTCGACCGCGGCGCGATCAACGCCTTGCTCGAACGCCTCGCCCTCCGACGCATCGACGTGGTCGAGTGGCGCGTCGCCGCCGAGCAGGAGCCCCCGTCGCTGGCGTCCCTCAACCCAGACTTCGCACGCCCCGTTGTCTACGTCGTGCTCGGAGCCACGTCGTTCTCCAACCCGACCGGCCCCTCCAGCCTCGGCGGCGCAGACCGCGTCCAGCGGCTCGCCGCCGCCGTCCGCCGCCTGGCCGACCGCGGCTCACCCATCCTCCTCTGCCTCCCCCCCTCCTCCATGCCCGCCTTCGGCGGCGCTGACGCCCAGGCCGCGTTGCTCGCCGACTTCGGCCTCCGCGCCGACTCGGGCCGCCCCCTCCTTTCCGAGCGCATCCTGGGCGGGCGACGCATCGTCGACACCGACCGCCTCGTCACCGCCTCCACCGACACCGACCACCCCATCGCGTCGGCCACCGCCACGCTGGCCATCGGCCTGCCCTGGGTCCTCCCCATCGAGTCCATCGACGCCCAGGCCGACGGTCCCCCGGGAGTCCGCCTCGAGCGCACTGCCCTCATCACGGTCTCCACCCCGGCCACCTGGGGCGAGAGCCAGTGGCTCAACTACCGAAACATCCCGCCGGAGCAGCGTGCCCAGGCCGGCCAGGCCGCCCCGACGCCCGATGCCGACCGCGACGACACCACCGGCCCCTGGACCATCGCCTGGGCCGTCCAGCGCAGCACCCCGGCCCTGGCCGACCCCCAGCGCCTGGTCGCCATCGGCTCCACCGGCTGGTTCTTTGACGCACTGGCCGCCCAGTCTGAAGTCGTCAACGGCCGCGTCGTGCCCACCCTGCCCGGCAACGGTGAACTCTTCGAGGCCGCCGTCTTCTGGCTCGCCGGTCAGGAAGAGTTCATCGCCCGCTCGGCCGCCGCTGGCTCGGTCCCCACCATCCGCCCGCTCACGCCCACGCAGTCCACCATCATCCACTGGCTCGTGCTGGCGATCCTGCCGCTGGGCACGCTGGCCTTGGGCGTCGCGTGCCGCGTCATCCGCGGCTGATCCCGGTGGCACACGTCCGCGACCTGTGTTCGCGGAAACGCCGCGAGCAATCAACCC
>CAZHKB010000595.1:0-1688 GCA_964533405.1 uncultured Phycisphaeraceae bacterium
GGAGGGGGATGTGCTGCCGCGGCATTCGGGGGCGATGGCGGCGGCGCGGGAGGCGCTGGGGTGTGCGGGCGCGCGGATCGATGTGTCGCGGCGGTCGCTGGCTTGGCCGGAGGTTGTGGCGGCGTCTCTGCGGGAGGGGCTGGACGCGCTCGGGACGATCACGGGTCGGACGACGACGGAGGAGATTCTGGGGCGGGTGTTTTCGGCGTTTTGTGTGGGGAAGTAGCGGGCGCGAGCGCACGATCGCACCGACTCAACCCGGCGAGGCGGGTTGAGTCGGTGGCCCACTACCAGCCGGGGATCTCGAAGCCCTGGCGGCGGGTGCGTTCGACGAGGGCATTTGCGGCGGGGTCGTTGAGGAAGGACCAGTTGGCGGCGTCCCAGTGCAACGGGCGGCGCTGGTCATAGGCGATGTTGAGCAAGTGGCAGAGGGCGGCCGAGCGGGCGCCGACCTCGACGTCGCAGATGCAGCGGGCGCGGGTGGTCATGCAGTCGACCCAGTCGTCGATGTGGCTGGATTTGCGGGGGAGGCGTTGGTGTTCGGGCAGGTCGGTGTCGAGGATGTCGCCCGGGACGCTGGAGATGCGGCCTCGGTCGACGGCGATGATGCCGTCGGTTCCGATAAAGGTGGCGCCGCTTGGGCCGCCGTGGATGATGCGGGTGCCGGAGGCGGTGATGAGGGTGGCGCCGCGCATGGGAGGGTGTCCGGCGAGGGCGGGGTCGGAGCCGGTGTCCGGCGGTTGGACGCGGACGGGTCCCGAGGAGTCGAGGTTGAGGCCCCACTGCGCGATGTCGAAGTGGTGGGCGCCCATGTCGGCGAGGTATCCGCCGCAGTATTCCTTGTAGCGGCGCCAGACCGGGTAGTGGTCGTGGATGCCTCGGGGTGAGAGTTCGGAGGAGTAGGGGCGGAGCGGTGCGGGGCCGAGCCAGCGGTCGAAGTCGAGGCCGGGTTCACGGGCTTCGGCGGGGAGGTCGCAGGCAACCGGTGGATCGGCGACGCCGACGTGGACGCAGAGGACGCGGCCGATGCGTCCGGCGCGGACAAGTTCGGCGGCACGGACGAAGCGATGGTCGTATTCGGTGCGTTGCTGGCTGCCGGTCTGGAAGACGCGGTCGTGCTTGCGGACGGCCTCGATCATGGCCCGGCACTCGTGGAGGCATTGGGTGAGGGGTTTTTCGCAGTAGATGTCCTTGCCGGCGCGGGCGGCGTCGAGGACCTGGTTGACGTGCCAGTGGTCGGGGGTGCAGATGACGACGGCGTGGATGGAGTCGAGGGCGAGGATGTCGTGGTAGTCAACGGTGGATAGGGGGGCCTGGTCGCGGTGAAGGCTCGCGTCGTGGTCGGTGACACGGCGGGCGGCGTCTTGGCGGCGTGTGGTGTCGACATCGCAGACGGCGCGGACTTCGAGGGCGGGGTGGTCCATCAGCGGGCCGAGGATCTCGAACATGCGCTTGCCGCAGCCAATGAGGCCCAGGCCGATTCGGGCGTTGGCGGGGGCGCGGCGAGCGATGAGGCGTGGGCGGGTGCCTTGGGCGGTGCGGCCCAAGGCGTAGGGGATGGAGAGGGTGGAGAGGGCGGCGGAACTGAGGAAGGCGCGGCGGGTGAGGGGCATGGTGGCTCCGATCGCGGGGAGATGGATGCGAGTGGAAAGTACACCCCCGCACCCTGCCTCGCCCCATTCGGGAGG
>CAZHKB010000596.1:0-1680 GCA_964533405.1 uncultured Phycisphaeraceae bacterium
GGGGGCATGGGCAACGGTATGGTGTGGAGGCGGATAGAACCGGCTTCGCGAGCGGTCGGTCAGCTGGCTTTCCGCGATGGGGTGCGGACTGGCGGGTGGCAGGTGTTGAGTTTTAGCCGGAGGCCTCGGGAATGATTCACCCGTCGGGTGGTTGGTGAGTGCCCGATTGCTCGCGCGGTCGGTTCTGTTGAGGCGGGAGGCCCGTGCGCATCGTCTTCTGGAACATCCTCCACGGCGGGGGCTCGCGGCGGACGCCCGAGATCGCGCTGTCGCTGCTGGAATGGTCGGCCGACGTGATCGTGCTGTGCGAGTTCCGGACCACACTGGGCGGGCAACTGCGGGGCGTGCTGGCGGACCACGGGTGGGAGCACCAGGTCTGCACCGACCCGCCGGAGGGCTGCAACGGCGTGATGGTGGCGTCGCGCGGGGCGATCGAGCGGGTGGCGGACGTGGGTGTGGGTGTGGGCGTGGGGCAACGCCTGATCGGCGTGCGGCTTGTACACGGGGATGTGACGCTGCTGGCGGCCCATGTGCCGCCGCTGGAAGCCCAGGACGGCGAGGCCCAGGCGGTGTGGAAGGCACTGCTGGAGGCCGCCCGGAGGCACGCGGTGGGGGCGACGCTGGTGATCGGCGACCTGAACGCGGGTCGGCGTTGGCAGGATGAGGGCGGCGTTTCGGGGGGCAAGCGCCTGTTCAAAGACGCCTCGGCCTTGCAGCGCGTGGGGACCGAGGCCATGGGGCGGCTGTGGCTGGTGGGCTATCGCGATGCGTGGAGGCACGCGAACGCGGGCGGAACCCAGGCGGAGTTGCAGGAGGTTCCCGAGGGAGGCGAGGTGGCGGCCGGCGCGGGCAAGTCGTGTGCGGAGCGGGAGTTCTCGTGGTTCAGCCACGAGGGGCGGGGGGTGCGGATCGACCATGTGCTGGCCTCCGCGGGGCTGATCGGGCGGGTGCGCGGGGCGCGGTACGAGCATGGGGTGCGGGAGTCGGGGGTCTCGGACCACGCGGCAATCGTTGTGGAAATCTCTGCTGGGGCTTGATTTTGAGGGTGCGGGCGGTCAGGATGCGTTTTTCCGGCGGAAACTACGGCGTGTGCGGGGCGCAAGCCGAGAATCCTCGGGAAAACCGGTGCGGGGAGTCCGCCCGGGCGACGGAAGTTGGAAACTGAGCCGGCCATGGCCGGCAACTCAGGGAGAATCACGATGGCCAAGAAGACCGCGTCCAAGTCCGCCGCCAAGTCCGCCGCCAAGCCCGCCGCCAAGATCAAGGCGGCCTCCAAGGTTCGCACCAAGGGCGACATCTACAACACGCTGGCCGAGCACTCCGGGGTCAGCCGCAAGCAGGTGTCGGCGATGTTCGACGGGCTGAACCAGATGGTGATCGCCGACTTGGGCAAGTCCGGCTCGGGCGTGTTCAAGATTCCGGGCATGTTCAAGGTCTCGGTGGTCCGCAAACCCGCGACCAAGGCCCGCGAGGGGATCAACCCCTTCACCAAAGAGAAGACGATGTTCAAGGCCAAGCCGGCCCGCAACGTCATCAAGGCCCGCGCGCTCAAGGGGCTCAAGGACGCGGTGTGATTCTCGGCTGATCGAGCGATGAGGGGGCTCCCGCTGGTCGGGAGCCCTTTTTCGTTGGTCGGGTCGGGTTGATCGGTTCAACGCGAGGGTCGCCAAGGACGCGAGG
>CAZHKB010000597.1:0-1677 GCA_964533405.1 uncultured Phycisphaeraceae bacterium
CCCCCTCCACCGCCTGCGGGGGAGGTGTCAACAAGGCTCTGCGACGTTGACGGAGGGGGCACCTCCGCACCCGGCTGAGCAACCAGGCATCAACCGAGCCGACTGCGCACCAACGGAACCGACTGCGCCAGCAGTCGCGTACGGCCCGTGGTCCTGACGCGTCCCATGCAATCCACACCACCGGCCTCTTCCCGCAGGCGGCTCCGCCGGCGATCGCCTTACCCTTGCTTCATGCACCTCCCCACCCTCCTGCTCGCGCTCCTGCTCGCCCAGCCCGCGCCCACCATCCCCATCGACCAGCCCGCCCCGGCCATCGCCATCCCCTCCGAAACCCCTGAAGAGCGCGACACCCGCATGGCCTGGTGGCGCGACGCCCGCTTCGGCATGTTCATCCACTGGGGCCTCTACGCCATCCCCGCCGGCCAGTGGGGGGCGCAAACCAACCACGCCGAGTGGATCCGCACCACCGCCAACATCCCCCTCGAAACCTACGACGATCTCGTCCACCAGTTCAACCCCGTCAACTTCGACGCCGCCGCCTGGGCCCGCATGGCCCGCGAGGCCGGCATGAAGTACATCGTCATCACCACCAAGCACCACGACGGCTTCTGCCTGTGGGACTCGGCCCAGACCGACTTCGACGTCATGTCCACACCCTTCAAACGCGACATCATCCGCGAACTCGCCGACGCGGCCCGGGCCGAGGGGCTCCAGATCGGCTTCTACCACTCGATCATGGACTGGCACCACCCCGACTACCTGCCACGCCGCGCCTGGGAGACCACGCGCTCGACCGACGGCGCCGACTTCGAACGCTTCGAGGACTACCTGCACGCCCAGGTCACCGAACTGCTCACCAACTACGGCCCCATCGGCGTCATGTGGTTCGATGGCGAGTGGGAGGACACCTGGTCCGAGCAGCGCGGCCGCGAGCTCTACGCCCTGTGCCGTCGCCTGCAGCCCGGCATCATCGTCAACAACCGCGTCGGCACCGGGCGCGAGGGCATGGCCGGCCTGACCCGCGAGGGCGCGTTCGGCGGCGACTTCGGCACCCCCGAGCAGGAAGTCCCCGCCACCGGATTCCCAGGCGTCGACTGGGAGTCCTGCATGACCATGAACGACCACTGGGGCTACAACGCCTTCGACCACCAGTGGAAATCAACCACCGAGCTGATCCGAACGCTGGTCGACATCGCCAGCAAGGGCGGGAACTACCTGCTCAACGTCGGGCCACGGGCGGATGGCACGTTCCCGCCGGAGGCGGTGGATCGGCTCCGCGATTTTCGAGACTGGATGAGCGCAAACGTCACGACGATTCGAGAGTCGAGGGCCGCTCAGCTCGAACCCGCGCCCTGGGGACGCTTCACCGTCCGAGTGACCGATCACAATACCACGGTTCTCAGTCTGCTCGTCTTCGATTGGCCGAGCGATGGCAGGCTGGTGATTCCCGGCTTGGCGGGCACACCCGCCAATGGATTCATTCTCGACGGGCAACGCCACTTGCCGCCGAGCATTCGCGGACGCGACTTCGGAACTAAGCGCGAGGGCGCGAACCTCGTTGTCGCCGGTCTGCCACGCCATCCCATCAACTCAGCCTGCTCCGGCATCATGCTCGAGTTCGCCGGCGATCTCGATATCTACCCCTCCCCCGCCATCTCCGCCCCCACACCCCAGTTC
>CAZHKB010000598.1:0-1675 GCA_964533405.1 uncultured Phycisphaeraceae bacterium
GGGGAGGAGGGCAAGCCGATGCGGCCTCCGAAGGTGGAGCGGAAGGTGGCGAGGAGGTGGGGAGCGGCGACCGCCATGACGCAGACGAAGCGGGCGGTGCGGTGTTCGAAGTCGACGCCTTGGAGCTCGGTAAGGACGCGGGCGTTGTTGAGTTGGTCGCGCTGGAGGCGGGGCATGTTGAGGGCGGGGCCGTCGGTGCGGCCTTCATTGAAGTAGTGGCTGGAGATGACGCCCGGGCGGCCCTGGAGGGCGTCGATCTCGAGGCCGGAGTCGTCGGCGACGCAGGGGAGGTTGGTCTGGTGCGCGTAGGAGAGAGCCTTGATGGCGGCGTTGTGCTCGAAGGTGTGGCCGATCTCGTCGGGCTCGTGGAGGGGGGCGGGTGTGGTGAGGTCGGAGAGGCCCAGGAGTTCCAGGTCGGGCAGGGCGGTGGCGAGGATGGCGCGGAGTTCCTCGACCTTGTGGGGGTTGGCGGTGGCGAGGATGAGTTGGGGGCGGGTGGGCACGGTGGTTCCGAAGGAGGTTCAACACAGAGACACGGAGCGGTGAGGAGGCGGGGAGTGAGACCGGGTCTGCGCTCTGCGGTGGTGGTCCGAGCGATGTGGGCTTGTCGGGGTTGCCTTTTCCGTGTCTCTGTGTCTCGGTGTTGGAATCGGCTCTGATTGGTCGTCCGAAGACGATACGCTGCGGTGATGCAGACAGGCGTGACAGGGCGTGATGGGGCACGGCGGCGCGAGGTGGCGCGGGCCGCGGCGGCGGGGCTGCGTGAGAAGGCGGTGGAGTTGTCGAGGCTGGGCGCGCTGGTGGGGTTTGATGGGTTCGTGGATGACATTCTGGATGCGGTGCGGGTGCGGCGTTCGATGGCGATGGAGGATTACGAGCGGATCGGAACGATCACGGAGTTCGCGGATCGGGTGCGTGCGGCGGCGGGTATCTCGACGAACATTGAGTTGGTGAGGCGGGAGTCGCGGTTCGGGGGCAATGGGCCGTTGCTGGCGTCGGGGCTGCTGGGGCTGGGGATGCCCACGATGTATGTGGGGTGCATCGGGCAGGCGGGGTCGTCGGGTTCGGTGGAGGCGACGGCGGGTGGGACGGGTGGCGTAGGCATCCATCCGTTGTTTGAGGGCTTTGCGCGGAGGTGCGGGCGGGCGGTGGCGCTGGGGCCGCCGGGGCATACCGATGCGCTGGAGTTCGCGGACGGGAAGATCATGTTCAACCAGACGGCGCCGGTGCAGAAGGCGACGTGGGAGGCGGTGGTGGGGGCGATCGGTGTTGATCCGCTGCGGGCGATCGTGCGGGAGGTGTCGCTGATCGGGATGGTGAACTGGTCGCTGTGCGGCGGGGTGGAGAGCATCTGGGAGGGGCTGTGCCGGGATGTGCTGCCTGATGTGCGGTGGCTGGGGAGCGGGGCGCGGCGGCGGGTGTTCGTTGATCTGTCGGACCCGGCGAAGCGGCCCGATGAGGATGTGCGGCGTGGTCTGGCGTTGCTGCGGCGGATGAACGGGATGATGGCGGTGACGCTGGGGCTGAATCTGTCGGAAGCGCGGCGGGTGGCGACGGTGCTGGGCGTGGAGGTGGATGAGGGGGCGACGGTTGATCGTGTGGCGGCGGCGCTGGCGCGCGGGGTGTGTGATGCGGGGGGATTGGACACGGTGGTGGTGCATCCGCGGCAGGGGGC
>CAZHKB010000599.1:0-1664 GCA_964533405.1 uncultured Phycisphaeraceae bacterium
GAGGTGTATGGGGCGGGAGCGCTGCTGATCCTGTTCCTGCTGGCGGCGACGAGCCACGATTTCTGGCTCAGGAACCTGGGGAATCGGTGGTGGAAGCGTCTGCACATGCTGGTGTATGTGGCGTATGGGCTGGTCGTGCTGCATGTGGCGCTGGGCGTGCTGCGGAGCGAGCGGAGCCTGCTGCTGGCCGGGCTGCTGGCGTGCGGGGCAACGGGGCTGACGATGCTGCACGTGTTCGCCGGGTGGCGCGAGGCGCGGCGCGATCGGACGCGGGGCCGGACGACTCCCGCCGACGCACCGTGGGTCGATGCGTGCGCGATCGACGAGATTCCTGAGGGGCGAGGGCGGCCATGTCCGGTGCGGCACGAAGACGGGCGTGTCGAGCGGGTGGCGGTGTTCAAGTACCCGAAGGATGGTCGGCTGGTGGTGTCGGCGACGACCAACGTGTGCGCCCATCAGGGCGGGCCGCTGGGCGAGGGCAAGGTGATCGACGGGTGCGCGACGTGCCCGTGGCACGGGTGGCAGTATCGCCCGGGCGACGGGTGCGCGCCGCCGCCATTCACGGAGCGGATCCCGACATATCGGGTGCGTGTGGTGGCGGGGCGTGTGCAGGTGGATCCCAGGCCGCTGGCGGCGGGGACGCCTGTTGACCCGGCGTTGGTCGAGGCGTCGGAGCCCGGGTCGGCGGGGCTGGAACCGGCGGAACGAGAGCCGACCCCGCCAGTGGGCGAGAGCGGAGCGCGCGCGTGAGCACCAGGGCACCAGATGAACCCGAGTTTTATGTGAACTACCTGCCGGTGCCCGGCCGGCTGAGGCGGTCGCTGAGGATCGTGGTTCCCGGCGTCGTGTGGCTGCTGGCGGGGGTCGCGGGGGTTGTCGCGCTGGCGATGCGGCATCCGGGCTCGGGGCAGTGGGCGGGCGATGAGGTCTTGCTTGAGGGCGTGGTGCTGAGCGAGCCGTGGCCGGTGCTGCGGATCGTGGAGCCGGATGGGCGGACGAGCACGGTGCTGCTGGTCGAGTACGGGAAGCTGGGTGCGGACCGTGCGGTGGCCGCGGCCGGAGTGGGCGGGCGGCTCGCGCGGATCCGAGGCACGATCATCCAGCGGAACGGACGGCGCGTGCTCGAGCTTGCGCCGCGGGCGGGAGCGATCGAGGATCGCGGGGCGGTGGCAGGGCGGCGCGAGGCAGACCTCCCCGGGCCGTACGCATGGGACATCCGCACCGGGCCGAGCGTCACGATCGAGGGAGAGATCGTTGATCCCAAGTGCTACCTTGGCGCGATGAGGCCGGGCCAGGGCGAGGTGCATCGGTCCTGCGCGCGGGTGTGCATCGCGGGTGGAATCCCGGCTGGTCTGATCTGGGCGGGGGTGCCGAACGCCGATGGGACTGCGGGACGCGAGGGGTTCTGTCTGCTGCTGGACGACCAGGGCCAACCGCTGGGCGAGCGGGCGCTCGAGTGGGTGGGTCGCGGCGTCGAGGTGCGGGGACGAGTGGAGTGGTGGGATGACCTGACGGTGTTGAGAGTGGATCCGGGCGGGATCTCGCCGCTTCGGTAAGGGCGGATCGATCGCGCGGGCCGGCCCGAACCCGGGCGCGTAGACTGGCGGCACGCTCGCGCCTAGGCCCCGTGACGGAACTGGCAGACGTAGCGGACTTAAAATCCG
>CAZHKB010000600.1:0-1660 GCA_964533405.1 uncultured Phycisphaeraceae bacterium
CGGAGCCGTTGTTTCTTAGGATTTCCAGTCCGCGCGCGACCGCGCCCATCGCCACCGGTGGAGGTGTATCGGGATGCGATCGCGGCCAAGCCCGGGTTGGCGGCGGCGTATGTGGGGCTGGCGGGGTGCCACATCCGGGCGTATCGGCTGGGGGATGCGATCGCGGCGTGCCGGGCGGGGCTGGAGCATGAGCCGCGGAGTCTTATGCTGCGGGGGAATTTGGCGGTGTCGCTCTTGCAGAGCGGGCGGGCGCGGGAGGCGGCGCGGATTCTGGCCGAGGCGCGCCGAGATGAGCCGGGCAATGAGATGCTGGCGTCGAACCTGGCGGTGACGATGAACTATGCGGGGGATGTGAGCGGGCGGGACGCGCGGGCGGCGCATGAGGCGTATGCGGCGGTGCTGGAGCGGGAGTTCCCGGTCCCGGCGGCGCGGCGGCCGTTGGATGCGGACCCGGAGCGGCGGCTGCGGGTGGGGATCGTGTCGGCGGATCTGCGGGCGCATCCGTGCGGGACGTTTATTGAGCCGTGGCTGGCGGGGCATTCGAAGGACGGGTTTGCGATCACATGCTATTCGGTGGGGCCGGAGGATGCGGCGACGAGGCGGTTGAGGGGACACCCGGTGGCGTGGCGGAGCGTGCCGCAGGTGGGCGTGGCGGCGCTGGCGGAGGGGATCAAGAGCGACGGGATCGATGTGCTGATGGATTTGTCGGGGCACACGCAGGGGCACCGGCTGGGGGTGTTTCAGCGGCGGCCCGCGCCGGTGCAGGTGACGTACTTCGGGTATCCGAACACGACGGGGATGCGGGTGTTTGATGGGAGGTTGGTGGATTCGATCACGAATCCCGCGGGGAGCGAGGCGCTGGCGACCGAGCCGCTGGTGCGGATGGACCCGTGTTTTTTGTGTTTTCCGCCGCCGAGCGGCGCGCCGGAGGTTGGGGGGCCGCCGATGGAGTCGGCAGAGGGCGAGGCGCGCGGCGTGGTCACGTTCGGGTCGTTCAACAACGTGGCGAAGATCGATGAGCGAACGATCGAGTTGTGGGCGAAGGTGCTGCGGGCGGTGCCGCGGTCGCGGCTGCTGCTGAAGTACTACGCGCTGTCGCAGGAGTATGTGCGCGAGGACTTGCTTGGGCGCCTGGTGGCGGGGGGGATCGAGGCGGAACGGGTTGTGTTCGATCCGCCGGGCAAGGGGACGATGGAGACACTGCGGGCGTATCAGCGGGTGGACATCGGGCTGGACACGTTCCCGTATCACGGGACGACGACGACGTGCGAGGCGCTGTTCATGGGCGTGCCGGTGGTGACGCGGATGGGTGATGTGTGCGCGGCCCGGGTGTCGGGGTCGATCTTGGCGGCGGCGGGGGCACCGGAGTGGGCCGCGAAGACGGATGAGGAGTTTGTGGCGATCGCGGCGGGGCTCGCGGGCGATGCGGCGGGACTGGCGCGGACCCGTGCGGGGCTGCGCGAGCGGGTGCTCGCGTCGGCCCTGTGCGACGAGGCGGCGTTCGTCGCGAGGCTCGAAGCAGCGATCCGGGCGCTGTGGGCGGCGGCGTGCGGCGCACGCGACGGGCATTGATCGGGCGAGCCCGGGCGTTCGGAGCGGACCTCGCTAGCACCCGGCCGCGAAGAGCGAGAGGTAGAAGAAGAAGTCGTGGTTGTTGATG
>CAZHKB010000601.1:0-1655 GCA_964533405.1 uncultured Phycisphaeraceae bacterium
AGCACAGTCGTGGCATGTTTGACACGAATCGGAACTGTCGGTTCGGGCGATGTGCTCGCGGGCCAAATCGAGGGTGGTCGGGTGGAGGTCGACGGCGGTGACGCGGAGGTCGTGGCCGGCGCGGCGTGCCCACTGGACGGCGGCGATGGGCAGGTCGGCCGAGCCGGTGGCGATGTCGAGAAGTGTGATCGGTCGACCCTTGGGCCAGTCTCGGGACCAGCCATGGAGGTGGAAGAGGAGGCTGGACACGCCTCCGAGGCGGCGGTTGACGGCGCGGATGTAGCGCAGGGAGAGGGCCAGGTCGTCTCGCGGGACGCCGGGGTCGTCCATGAGTTCGGGGGTGAGGACGCGGCGCACGGTGGATCGTAGAAGCGAAGTTCAGCACAGAGGGCACAGACCGCACAGAGGACGGCAGGGGAAAGCGGGCGTGTCACGCGGGTTTGGCGGCGGGATCGGTGCGTGAGGGCGCGGGGCGGATCGGGACGGCGAGACTGGCCGCGAAGGCGATCGCGTCGCCGAGCGTCGTGACCAGTCGCAGGGCGATGGCGATGGCGGCGGCCTCGGGTCGGCCCAGGTCCTGGGCCAGTTCAAGCGTGATGATCGCCTCGCGCACACCCGCGCCGGCGGGTGCGCCGGGGGTGATGGTGCCGATCGCCCATGCGACGGCGTAGACCCAGATGAGCCGGATGAATGAGGGGGCGGCTGGCGGAAGTCCGCCGCCTGTTTCGGGCGTGGCCGCGATGACCAGCCACCAGAGGAGCGAGCCAGTGGCGACCAGGAAGACGGCGTGGGTGAGCATCGCGGGGCCGAGGATGGTGAGGCTGCGAACGGGCGACAGGCGCGGGAGTTCGGACATCTTCTTGCTGGCGAATGGGAGGCGGCGGAGGATGGCGTCGGCGATGGGCCACGCGAGCAGGCCCGCGATGAGGAGGGCGGCGAGGATGGGAATACCTGCCCACAGGCGTGCGGCGGTGTCGGGGTGGTCGGGCGCTTCTGCCGGGACGGAGGGCGCGGCGGCGTTGACTCCTTCCGCCGCTGAGATGGCGTCAACTGGTGACCACGCGGCAAGAAGCAGGCCAGCAACGCCGATCACGCCCGCTGCGGCGAGGATGGAGACGAGTTCGAGAAGGCTGGCGGCGGCCATCTCGGCCTGGTGCAGGCCGACGCGCGTGCCGAGCATCTGCCGACCCAGGTAGTGGGCGACGTTGCCGGGCAGATACTTGACGATCTGCGTGCGGCACCAGACGGCGGCGGTGGGCAGTGGGGGGGCGGTCCGCCCGTACAGGCGTGTGAGCCACCACCAGCCGGGGGCCATGCAGAGCCAGAGGAGCAACGCGTACGCGAGCGAGCCGCCGACGAGAGCCAGCAGGATCGCTGGCCTGGCGAACAGGTCTCGCACCCGGGGCCAGTCGGTCACGATCGGCACGATGACCCACGCGAGAGCGGCCAAGGTGAGCGCGAGCAGGATGAGCCTCAACGCCGTCCGGTCACCCGCCCGGCGGCGTGGCGGAGCGTCGGCGTTGGCGGCGCGTGGGGGCATGGGGATTGAGGGTATGGGCACAGGCGTGCCACCGAGTCACGCCCTTGCGGCGCGACGCTGTGACGAGCGACCCTGGGCTTCGATCGCGCCGTCGCACGTTCGGCAACGACCTAGC
>CAZHKB010000602.1:0-1644 GCA_964533405.1 uncultured Phycisphaeraceae bacterium
CCCCCGCACTACGCTCCCCCATGCCCATCTCGCCTGACTCCCGACGCCAACACCTCGAATGGCTGCTCGAACTCACCCAGATTCCCACCGCCTCCGGGCGTGAGCACCGCGTCACCGCCTGGATCGACCGCTGGCTCGCCGAGCGCACAGGCCTCCAGACCCGTCGCGATGACCACGGCAACCTCGAAGTCCGTCTCGCCCGCGTCACCCCCTCCTTCGCACCCCTCTACTTCACCGCCCACCTCGACCACCCCGCCTTCGTCGTCACCCGCCTGCTCGACCCCGCCCGCGTCGAACTCGAGTTCCGCGGCGGCGTCGGCGATGACTACTTCACGAACGCCCCCGTCGTCGCCTTCACCGCCGACGACCGCCGCATCTCGGGAACCCTCACGGGCCTCTCCGACCGCCCGCAGGAACCCCTCAAGCGATACCTCTGCCAACTCGATCCCGGCCCAACGCTGGCCCTGGGCGACATCGCCCGCTGGCACCTCCCCCCCGCCGAGATCGCGGGCGCTACCGCCGCCACCAGCGGCGGCGCGGGCCTCGCCTCCCCAAGCGTCTCGTGCGTGTACACCGACGCCTGCGACGACCTCGCCGCCGCCGCCGCCGCCCTGGCCGCCATGGATCATCTCCTGCAACTTGCCGACGCCGGCGAGCCCATCCCCGATGTCCGAGTGCTCTTCACCCGCGCCGAAGAAATCGGCTTCGTCGGCGCCATCGCCGCCTGCAAATCCGCGGTCATGCCCCCCGCCTCCCGCATCATCGCCCTCGAAAACAGCCGCAGCTTCGCCGACAGCCCCATCGGCGCCGGCCCCGTCGTCCGCGTCGGCGACCGCGTCACCGTCTTTAGCCCAAGCCTCTCCGCCGCCGTCGCCAAACGCTGCGAAGAAATCGGCGGCCCCCAGCCCCTCGCCTCCCAGAAACTCTCCGAAGGCCCCTCCTGGAAGTGGCAGCGCAAACTCATGGCCGGCGGCGCCTGCGAAGCCTCCGTCTTCTGCGCCTACGCCTACCAGAGCACCTGCGTCTGCCTCCCGCTTGGCAACTACCACAACATGGCCGACCTCGAAGCCGTCCAGGCCGGCACCAACAAGTCCCCCCCGCGCGCCGCCCGAGAGTTCATCGCCGTCAGCGATTACCACGCCCTGGTCGACCTCCTCATCGCCTGCGGCCAACGCCTCCCCGAAGACGGCGGCTTCATGTCACGCATCGAAAAACTCTGGGACAAACACCAGCACGTGCTCACCGAGTGACGACCACGCGGCCTCCTCCCCCGCGCGCGGGGGAGGTGTCGTCAAGGCTCCGCGACGACGACGCAGGGGGCAGCCGCACCAGCGCCCACCCCAACCATCGACGCCTTTGTGCGCTATCTCGCCTTATTGTTCACCCGCGCGCGCCAAATGCCGTCGATGACGCCCCCCCGGCTTGAACTCGCGGGCCGCCCGGGAAACATCCCCGGATGGCCGACCTCGATCCCATCCTCGCCCTCGAACAGGACCGCGCCCGCGACCTCGCCGCCCGGGCCGCCACCCGCGCCGTCGCCACGCTCATCGCGAGCCTTGACTCGCCGAATCCCCACACCGCCCGCCGCGCCGCCACCACCCTCCTCCGCGTCGCGCTGCACCGAAACCCCACTCTCCCCACTCC
>CAZHKB010000603.1:0-1636 GCA_964533405.1 uncultured Phycisphaeraceae bacterium
AGGGGGCACGGGGGATGGTATGGGGCGACGCGCCCCATCACTGAACGCGCACGGGCGCGGCCCCTGCGTCCGAAGGCCGCGCCCGCTTGGTTGCCGGTGTGTTTATGGGTGGCGTGGATCAGCGACGACGCCGCCCGACGATCACCATCCCCGCGCCGGCGAGCAGCGCGAGCGTGCCGGGCGCGGGCACGATGGTGACGCCGAACGCCAGGAACTGTGTGAACTGCGTGGCGCTGAAGTTGTTGTCGCTGACCAGGATGAGCGACTTGCGGCCGTCGGTCAGGTCGGGGCCGAAGGTGAGCCCTTCGACGTTGTCAAGGGTGATGCCCAGCACGTCGAGGTCGAGCAGGAGTGTCTTGGTGACGGGGGTGAAGACGCCCAGCGGGTCCTGGCCGCTCACGTCGGTGGCGCCGGTGAGTGAGACCTCGTAGAGGCGGATGCGGTTGCCGACGCCCACGGAGAAAGACCGCTCCATGGCGATGAACGTGGTGTCGTCCAGGGCGAGCATGTCCACCAGGCCGTTGGTCGTGAAGGATCCGGCGGGGACGGGCGGGTCGATGACCGGGCCGGCCTGATAGACGAACTCCTGGGCGGGGGTGTTGATGGCGGTGTCGAAGCGGAGGATGCGGGAGTTGGTCCCGACGCCGAGGGCGGCGGCCGGGCCGTCCTGCTTGAGAGCGTTCTCGGTGGCGGTGAAGAGCGAGGAGCCCGAGGGGGAGATTGTGAGCGTTTCGAAGGCGAGGTTGTTGCGGATGCCGGTGCCGCCCGCGCTGGCGTTGAACTTGGCGGGGATGGGCAGCGCGAAGTTCTGCTGCCCGGCGATGGAGAAGCGGTTGACGAAGGGGTTCTGCAGGGCGTTGGCGTCGCCCTCGGAGGAGATCCAGAGGTCGCCGTTGGGGGCCAGGGCGATGCCCTCGGGGTCGATGCCGGCGTTGGGGAAGGGCAGGCCGCCGGGCTGGAGCAAGGTGGTGACGCCGGTGAAGGTCGTGCGTCCGGGGCCAAAGGTGTTGCCGGTGAGATCGAGATTGAGTGTGTAGAAGCGGGCGGGGTTGATCTGGGAGCGGTCATCGGCGATGGAGTGGTAGCGGGCGTTGGCGGCGTCGTATGTGATGCCCGAGAGGCCGCCCATGTTGGTGCCCAGCACGCTGGTGTTGGTGGGGAAGGTGTCCTGCCCGAGGAAGTTGAGTGACTGCACGTGCCCGGCGAGGGCGGTGGTGGCAAGGCCGGCGAGACAGGCTAAGGCCATCGTGACGTTGTGCGGCATGTGATGCTCCTGTGGTTACGCGATGCGAACGGTGGGATCGTGGCAGGGAGGTGGCGCCGAGGCGTTCAGGATCAGCAAAGACCGCGCGACATCCGCGCGCAGACATGATCGGGCGCGCGTGGAGGTCGAAGGTGGAAGGCCGGCGGCACGCCCACGCCTCCGCGACGCGATGCACTGGTCGCCGGACGATCCCAGCGATCGGCGGCGTTCTGCCAAAGGCACCCGAATCCAAGGCTCTCCCCCGGGCAACCCACCTGGTGTGGTACAGTGGCGGGATGCAGACGAACAACGCGGCAAGCGGGTTGAGCCGGAGGGACTTTGTCAAGGCTGGAGCCGTGGGGGCGGCTGGGGTTGCGGCGGGTTCGTGGTGGC
>CAZHKB010000604.1:0-1636 GCA_964533405.1 uncultured Phycisphaeraceae bacterium
GTACCGGCAGCGGGCGAGGAGTCGTGCTGGCGCGCAGAGTGTGGGGTGGTGGGTGCGCGAAAGAACGGGAGCCCGCTTGCGCGGGCTCCCGTTGTACAAATCCCACATGTCCACTCTAGCGCTTGGCCCAAGGCGTGGTCGCGGCGTTCGCGGCCTGATTAGCGGCGACGGCGGCCAGCGGCGAGGCCGAGGCCCGCGGCGAGGGCGGCCAGACCCGCGGGGGCCGGGATGGGCTGGACCTCGTAGCGGATGAGAACGCGGCCGAACAGGTCGCCCAAGGCGATGGCTGGGTTGTCCTTGTCGACGCCGTTCCAGAGTCCGCCACCGGGGCCAACGAGTTCGGGGGTGTGGTTGAGCGAGGAGTTGCCGCCGGGGCCGAACAGGGTGACGGTGGCGCCGTTGGCAGGGATGTTGATGCTGGTCCAGAGAGAGAGCCAGTCGATGGGGTCGGTGGCACCGACTTCCCAGCCGTAGGCGACGACGGCCTGTCCGGCGACGGTGGTGCCGACGGGGACGAGGGCGGAGGCATCGGCGGTTTTGTACTCGGCCTCGATGAAGCGGCGACCAGTGGGGTCCTCGAACTGGCGGATCTGGGCGAGGATCTGCTTGCCCGCGGCGTTGGTGCCCAGGTTCTGGAAGCCGGTGCCCATGCGGACAATGACCTCGCCCAGGGAGTTGACAAAGCCGCTGCCACCGCCGACGCCGAACATGCGGAGGCTCATGGACTGATCGCTGTTGGGGTGGGCGGCGGGGAAGTCATCCATGAAGGATCCGCCCGGCTCGCCGCCGACCTGGTTACGCAGGTTGGTGAGCGCCGTGGTGAGTTCATTGGACGGATTGAGCGGGCCGCCGGTCGTCGGGTCGGAGACCGGGCCTGCGAGGGCGGGCGTGGCGGCGAGACCGGCGATGATGGCGAGCGCGATGCGTGTGGACATAGTGATACCTCTCCCTCGCGACGGCGAGAACACAGGGCCGCGACCCCCGGGCCTTTGTCAGGACATTTGGCACCCCGCCGACCACGCACGCTGGGCGCGAGGCGGGCGGTGCGCACGATCTCTTCTGGTAATCAACCTACACCGCGTGCAGATGAAAACCAGCAAACGCGGGAAAAACCGCGCAGACGGAACCGACGGCGTCCGGGATGCGGGTTCACGGACGTTGGGGGTGGGTGTCAAAGGTAACGGCATGGGGCTCGGGCGAGTGGGCAAGGGTTGCCGCGGTGGGCGGGGCCGGAGGCCTCGCACCCGTGCGTGCCGAAGGTGGCCCGCACCCCTGTCTGCTAGGCCCGCCGTGGGCAAACGGCTAACCTGAGGACGCGATGCCAGCGACCACACCTACCCGCGAGCCGATTCTGGTGACGGGGGTGGGGGCGGTGGCGCCCAACGGGGTTGGAGTGGCGGCGTTCACGCGGGGGCTGCGCGAAGGGCGAAGCGGGGTTCGGCCGCTCGCGTTCGCGGATGAACGGCTTCGGTGTACGGTGGCGGCGTGCTGCGATGGCTTCGATCCGTTGTCGGTGGTGACGAAGGGTGATGTGGAGAGGTTGCCGCGCCTGGTTCCGATGGCGCTGGCGGCGGCCCGGGAGGCGATGGCGAGGGCGGGGGTGGCGTCGCCGCTGGATGGGCATTCGCTCGAGGAC
>CAZHKB010000605.1:0-1630 GCA_964533405.1 uncultured Phycisphaeraceae bacterium
GCCGCCTGGTCATACCCGGACCGGGTCGAGTCCCGGGCGATGGTCCGCGCCAGGCGCGGACCATCGCCCGGGACTCGACCCGGTCCGGGTATGACCATGCGGCTCGTCTGCGGGTGGCGGCGGAGCGCACGGTGCGGTGGTTGGAGCGGTGCAAGGCGGCGCATGGGCGGGCCGATGAGCAGGCGTTGTTTGGCATCATCCAGGGCGGGACGGACCTGGAGATGCGGACGCGGTGCGTCACCGACATCTGCTCGATCGACCTGCCGGGCTACGCGATCGGGGGCGTGGCGGTGGGGGAGGACTCGGCGGCGATCGCGCGGGTTGTGCGGCACGCCGCGCCGCGGATGCCGGACGCCAAGCCGCGGTATCTGATGGGCGTGGGGTATGAGCGCGACATCACGGCGGCGGTATGCGCGGGGGTTGACATGTTTGACTGCGTGCTGCCGACGCGGAACGGGCGGAACGCCAACGCGTTCACGACGACGGGGCAGATCAGGCTTCGCAACGCGAAGTACGCGCAGGACCGGGCGCCGATCGAGGCCGGGTGCGACTGCGCGGCCTGCGCCCCCGGGCCGCACGGGTGGCAGACGCCGGGGCCGTTCACGCGGGCGTATCTGCGGCACCTGTTCATGGTGGGGGAGATGCTGGGGCCGATCCTGGTGACGCTGCACAATCTGAGGCACTTCCAGCGGCTGATGGTGGACTTGAGGGGTGCGGCGGCTCAAGATTCGTGGATCGACTTCGCCCGGCGTTGGCCGGTGGCGGCCCCCGGATTGCCCCAAGGGCTGGTCGGCGGCGTTTCTCAAGGTTGACATGACGAGTTGACGGGCTCGGCGCTGGGCGCGGGCCCGCATCAGGAACCCAGAATGAACAGCAGTCCGCTCTCGTGCCTTGATTCGTTCACGACACTCGCGCTGGCCCAGCCGGGCACTGAGGCTGGCGGCGCGCCCGCCGCTCAGCCCGCGGCCCAGCCGGTTGGTCCGACCGGCGGCGCGGACATGATGGGCGGGAGCCCGACGCCCGGCGCGCCCGGGACGGTCGCCCCCGGTGGCACGTCGATTCCTGTCGGCCCCGGCGGCCCCCCGCAGTCGCGGGGGTTGTTCAGCGACCCGATGACGCTGATGCTGCTCGTGTTCGCCCCCATGCTGATCCTGATGATCTTCACCAGCGGTCGGCGTGCCAAGCGCGAGGCGGCCAAGCGGAAGGAGCTCATTAACTCGGTCCGGAAGAACGACACGGTCCTGACGGTCGCGGGCATCAAGGGCACGGTGGCCGAGAACCCCGAGGGCAAGGACGAGGTCGTGCTGATCGTCGATGAGCTGACGCGGACGCGGATCCGCTTCGCCAAGACCGCGATCACGCAGGTCATCCGCGAGGGCTCGGGCACCACGGTCGAGGCCAAGGGCGAGGTGGTCGGCGCGGGGGCGTGAGGCTGACCGTGGCCTCCCGCTGGCACGTCCGGATTGCCCGTGATCTCGATTAGCCGGGCGTGCGGGCACCCTGGGCCAGTTGGCGCAGCATGTCGAAGGCGGCCAGCGGGGTCAGCGAATCCAGGTGGAGTGCCTTGAGCTCCTCGACGACGGGATGCGGCATGTACTGCGTGTACAGGTGCATCTGCCCGCCGGCGGGC
>CAZHKB010000606.1:0-1628 GCA_964533405.1 uncultured Phycisphaeraceae bacterium
TCTGCTCGTCCACGCGGTGGTCGAGCGTGATCACGCAATCGGCCACATACTCCTCAAGCCCGTAGCGCGTGATCGACGCCTCGCCCCTCTCGCCGGTGATGACCGCCGTCATGCCGCGATCCTTCAGCCAGCGGAAAAGCCGGCGCAGTTCCGCGCGGAGGATGGCGTGATTCGGCAACCCCGCGAAGAGCGCCTCCACCGTGTCGAGCACCACGCGCTTGGCCCCGATGGAATCAATGGCGTGCCCGAGCCGGATGAAGAGCCCTTCGAGATCATACTCGCCCGTTTCCTCGATCTCGCTGCGCTCGATGCGGACGTAGTCGAGCGCGATCTTGTTCTGCTTCACGAGCAGGTTCAGGTCGAAGCCCAGCGATCGCACATTGGCCGTCAGCTCCGCCGCGTTCTCCTCGAACATCATGAACACACCCGGCTCGCCAAACTCCGTCGCTCCGCGCACGAGAAACTCGATGGCCAGCATCGTCTTCCCGCACCCCGCGCTCCCGCACACAAGCGTCGGCCGCCCGGCGGGAAGACCGCCACCGGTGATCTCGTCGAGGCCGGTGATGCCGGTGGGGGATTTGGGAAGATTCGAGGCGACTTCCGACCTTCGTTTCTGCTTCATAAAAGTTCCTGGGGCTTCATGCGCGCGGCCCGGCGAGTTCCCGAGCGGAGCGTGTTCTTCGCCTGAAGACGGTTCGCCGCGAAGCCGCCGCCGAGGATGTGGTCCGGGCCCGGGGTCCTGGTTGTGGCGAGCGTGGTGCCCTTGAATCGTTTCTCGAAACCGCTGCGGGAAAGGTGCGAGTGCGGAGGAAGGCAATGAGGTGGGGCAGGCCCGAGGAGCAGGCGAAAGGCCGAGTTGACATGCCGCTCCAGATGCGTCAGGCCCTCGACGGCGACCATGGGCTGGGGCGCCGCCTCCGCCAGAACTCGGCGGAGTTGCGGGAACTCCGGCGGGCGATCCCAGACCGGGGGCGAAGCCGGAGGGTCGGCCGGGTAGTCAGCGGAGGGAGCGGAATGTTCTATGGCTTCGGCCATTCGGTGTTCACTTCGGCCACTATCCAGACCAAGATCATGCAGGCCGCCGTGATCCTACTCGGTTGTTTCGTTCAAGCCGACGACAGTCGCTGGAACGGCCCACCGGTCCTCATAGCCCTCGACGAAAAAGTGGTAGTGTGGGCAAGCCACGGTCGCACCGTTGTACGGCGCAAGAATCGGGAGCGGGGGATTCGCGGCAGTCGGGTTCGTGTGGGGCGGCCCGTCGATGTCCAGCCTCGCCAGACAATCGACGACCCTGTACCGCTCCAAGTAGGTGCATTTGGTGAGTTTGATCTTGCCGCGCCGACTCGCGTCAATGAGGAACGCCGTGCGGCCGTCCAGCGATTCGAGCGCGAATGTCAACCCCTCTCCCGCATTGGGCATCCCGAACTCAGACCGCGCCGCCATGGTCAGCCGTTTTGGCATGACCCGCAGCGAATCGGCTTCGGCTTGGAGCAACGGGGTGAACATGGGACCATTGTACAGGAGTACGGCACCCCCCCCGCGCGGATGCACGCCCGCGCCTACTCGCTGCGTTCCTCCGCCCCGCCGGGTCCAAACGCATCGCTCGCTTCGCGCCCTACCGGCCCTTG
>CAZHKB010000607.1:0-1620 GCA_964533405.1 uncultured Phycisphaeraceae bacterium
GGCCGCGCGTCCACCGAGGCGCTCGGACGATCCATCGGGCAAGGGGTCATGGCGAGCGGGTGTCGGCGAGTGCGGGAGCGTCCGTCGGCGGTGTGGTGGGCGACCGCTCGCGCGGCTGCTTTTGTTGAGGCTGGCGTGTCAGCGTCCGAGGCGATCGGCGGCGATCATGGCGGCTCCAACGACGCCGGCGTCGTCTTCGAGTTCGGAGGCGACGACTTTGGCCTTCTTGCACTTTTCGGGGAAGGCGTGGCGGACCAGGGTTTTCTGCACGAGGTTGATGAAGGGCGCGCCGAGGGATTCGGTGAGCCCGCCGCCCAGGACGATCAGGGGGAGGCTCAGCACCGTGACCATGTTGGCGGCGGCGATGCCGACGAGTTCGGCGGTGTGCTCGACGACCTCGATGGTGAGTTCATCGCCCATCTCGAAGGCGCGGGCGATGGTGCGCGAGCGGACCTTGTCGAAGTCGCCGCCGCAGAGTTCGGTGAGCACGCTCTTGCGATTGGCGCGGATGAGGCGGACCATGGCGTCGACGACGGCGGAACGTGAGCAGTTCTGCTCGAAGGTGCGGGAGCCGGGGGGGTTGCCGGGGAGGATGACGGTGTGGCCGATTTCACCGGCGGAGCGCCAGTGGCCGCTGTACAGGCGTCCGCCCAGGATGAGCGCGCCGCCCACGCCGGTGCCCATCCAGATGCCCAGGCAGTCGTCGGCGTCCATGGCGGAGCCCAGGGCGTGCTCGCCCCAGAGGGCGACGTTGACGTCGTTCTCGGCGAAGACCGGGAGACGGAGGCGGTCTGACAGGAGTTTGGCCAGGGGCACGTCGTTCCAGCGGAGGTTGACGGCCTCGATGACCACGCCGTCGCTGGGCTCGACCACGCCGGGGGCGCCGATGCCGACGGCGGCGATGTCGGCGGGGGTGATCTTGGCCTCGGCGCAGGCCTCGTTGATGCCCTCGACGAGGCGGTCGAGGATGGCGTGCAGGCCCTGGTCGGCCTTGGTCTTCTTTTTGGCGCGGCTGAGGACGGCGTCCGAGGCCTTGCCGGCGGCGTCTGGGCGGACCACCCCGACCTGGATGTTGGTGCCGCCGAGGTCGATGCCGATCACAGGGCGCGAGTCTGCCATGGGCGATGGTATCGGCTGGAAGCGGGCGTGATTGGAGGGGTCTGGAGTGGATCGGGTTTGACGCAAGGGTCGCAAGGGACGCGAAGTCGGGGGGAGGAGTGCGAGGCGGCGCACACGGACGATCCAGTGCCGGGCTGCCGATCGATACCGCGTTTGCCCTGGGTGCGAGGCGATGGGAGCGGCTCGGAGTTCGGCGGGCCTGGTGCGTTTGGTGTGCTCCGGGGCGATCGCACCAGCCGCTCAGGGCCGCGGCTGGAGGCACGGCGGCATGGGTCGCCCTGACGCCTGATACGAACTCGCGATGGAACCCGGGCGTCGTCGTGCCACCGATCGCTGCGTTGAGCGATTGTTGCCTCGGTCACAAGCGGCCAACCCGCTCCGATCGTTCGGAGCCACGATCGGTGGCACGCCCGAGTCGCAACGACGGTCCGTATGAGGGCAGACTTGGCGGACGTGGCGCACGTTGCGTTCAGACTGATCGGTCCGCGCTGCTCGCTCTAG
>CAZHKB010000608.1:0-1619 GCA_964533405.1 uncultured Phycisphaeraceae bacterium
CCCCCCCCACTGCGCTCACCATCGCCCTGACCCCAACCTCCACCACTCCCAAACGCCCACGGCCCCGCCGCAAGCCCCGATAACCCCGTCCTCACTCGGCCACCCTGCCGCTTCGCCACTCCGCCAGTTCTCATTCCGTCACTCCGCGACGTCCCACTGCGTCACTCCGCGACACCAACCGCCGTCGACTCCCAACAATCCCACGGCGAACCCGCTAACCTTCCCCTCTCACGCCCCCCCACGGAGCCACGCCGGCATGATCAAGATCAAGTGCGACAAGTGCGAACGCGCCATCGAGGTCGACGCCTCCAAGGCCGGCCAGAAGGTTGAGTGCCCCTCCTGCGGGGACACCAACCTCGTGCCCAGCAAGTCCGACCGGGCCGCGGCCGCGGGGTTCCCCCCCGATCACGGCGCGGAACAGCGCGTCCTCATCGTCCGCCAGTCCATGTTCCGCGCTCACCCCCTCCTGATCTCGTTCCTGTTCCTGGTCTTCATCGGTGGCGCCATCTTCGGGGGCGTGATCGCCGCCGGCACGCTGGGCCTGGGTCTGCCCTTGGCCATCGCCGTCTGGGCTCTGGCCCTCATCGCTGGCGGCTGGCTGGGCGTGTGGAAGTTTCTCACCTACGGCGAGACCCTCGAGATCACCAACAAGCGCTCCGTCCTGCACCTTGGCATCCTGCGCAAGAACACCTCCGAGGTCGTTCACGACAACATCCGCAACGTCCAGGTCGACCAGTCCTTCTGGAACCGCATCTGGAACGTCGGCACCATGGGCATCTCCTCCTCCGCCCAGTCCGGCGTCGAGATCAACGCCAAAAACATCCCCAAGCCCCACCACGTGCGGAAGGTGATCGACCTGTATCGCCCGATGGACTGATCGCGCCAACTCAACCGACTCGGGCGGCGAACCCAAGGATCGCTCTCCGCCGGGAAGGCGAAGAACGCGGCCCCTCTCCGCACGCACCTGGCTCGCGCCATGCCGCCCCCCGACCTCGGCCTCCTCACCCGGGATCCGATCACTCAGCGGGTCGATCGCGACGCCTCATCCCCCGAGTACCAGGCCGCAGGCTGCGCCACGCTTCGCCACCAGATGGTCGTGCGCGACCGCTACGGCAAGTCGCCGGTGTCGCTCAGAGCCGGACTGCTGGACGAGCGCGGCTCCCGACTCGACCGCGCCATGCCGTTCATCCTCTTCTTCGGTCTGTTCAACGTGCTGGGCATGGCCGGAAGCGGCAGCGGCGCGACCTGCGCGGTCTTCGGCGTGCTGGGGCTCGCGGGCGTCATCGCCCTGGGCACTCTCGGTATCGCCCGCACCCAGCGCTACCGCACCGACACTTCGCGCACACGCGTCGGACGCTGCGCCGCCTGTGGCTTCGATCTGAGCGGGCTCGAGCAGCCCATTGCGCCCAGCCGCCTCGCAGGCCGACGCCTCGGCCCGGCACGCTGCCCCGCGTGCGGCCTCACCTGGCCGCTGCTGGCCCGCCTGCGCGGCGAGTGACGCGCAGCCGTCAACGCACCGCTCTTCCAACGCGACACAAGCTCGGCAACCAAGCGGAGAGGGGGGGATTCGAACCCCCGACACAGTTGCCCGTGTACAGCATTTCCAGTGCTGCTCCTTC
>CAZHKB010000609.1:0-1619 GCA_964533405.1 uncultured Phycisphaeraceae bacterium
CCCCCGACAAGCCCGCCTCCGCCGAGAAGTTCCTCATCAAGCACCGCCGCGCCATCGCCTCGGCCGTCTTCCACTGGACGGGCCTTGACGACGCCCTCGTCCGAACCCTGCTCAACCACCTCCAGCAGCGCTGCGCCGCGCTGGACCTCCGCGTCCCCGACAACGCCGACTCCACACTCATCCAGGTCGTCACCCTCGTCACCATGCTCGCCACCAACCGCGTGCAGACCGGCGAGTTCGTGCACGCCTGATCCCCCTGCCCAAGGCCCCACGCTCCCGACGCCCCGAGCCGACCCATGCCAACCGACGACAAACGCGACGACAAACGCACCGTCACCATCCTCTACGACGCTGTCGAGGACACCGAGAAAGCCAAGGCCGACGCCGAGGGAAAGCCCTTCCCCCTCGCCTACGCACAGATCGCCGAGGCCCTCACCAAGCGCGGCCACACCGTCAAAGCCGTCCCCGTCGGCAAAAATATCCGCACCCTCGTCGGCGTCATCGAGAAAGACTCCAGCGATGTCATCTTCAACCTCTGCGAGGACATCGCCCGCGTCAGCCGACACGAGCACAACGTCGCGGGCCTCCTCGAACTCTTCAACAAGTGCTTCACCGGCGCCGGCTCCATCGGCGAGGTCCTCGCCTGCGACAAAGCCCTCTGCAAAAAAGTCTTCCACTTCCACGGCATCCCCTACCCACGCTTCTGCGCGCTCGACCGCGGCCTCACCGAATGGGCCGACGACCTGGGCTTCCCCCTCATCGTCAAGCCTCGCTCAGAAGCCGCCTCCATCGGCATCGACAAGGGCTCGGTCGTCCACAACGTCAAGGAACTCTTGGAACGCGTCTCCCACATTCAAGACGCCTTCGACGGCGGCGCGCTCATCGAGGAGTTCATCGAGGGCCGCGAGATCTACGTCGGTGTCCTGGGCAACGACAAGCCCGAGGCTCTGCCGATCCTCGAGTGGGACTTCTCCAAACTCAAAGACAACGTCAAGATTGCCGACTCCTCCGCCAAGTGGGACTCGGACTCCGAGGCCTTCCACGCACCCGAGGTCTTCCCCGAAGACCTTCCCGAGTCGACCGTCGCCGCCATCCAGCAGGCCGCGGTCACCGCCTTCAAGTCGCTCCGCCTCAGCGGCTATGGCCGCGTCGACATGCGCCTCCGCAAGCGGGCCCCCGCGCCAGCCGCCCTCGAAAACGCCCCCGCCGACGCCCCCGCACCCTCCAAGCACAAGAAAGAGCCCGCCAGCGCCAAAGCCAAGGACGATGCGCCCTCCAAGTCCGACCCACCGCCCAAGCCCGAAGCACCCGCTCGCCCCGGCGCCGTCACCCTGGGCAAGGACGGCGAGTGGGAGTGCTTCATCCTCGAAGTCAACCCAAACTGCTGGCTCGAGAAACGCAGCGAGTTCGCCATGGCCGCCCGAAAGCACGGCCTCACCTACCCCGACCTCCTCGAACGCATCATGGAACTCGCCCTCCAACGCCACCAGCAATCCAACTAGCAGCCCGCCCACCAGGAACGCACACCAGGGCCCTCCACCAGGGGTGCCCGGCTTCCAGCCCCTCACCCACCATTCCCCCTTGCCCAACCCAGCAGCTCTGCCGCCCCTCCCGCCCAC
>CAZHKB010000610.1:0-1617 GCA_964533405.1 uncultured Phycisphaeraceae bacterium
TCCATCCTCCCACCCGCCCTCCTCGACCGCTCCTCCGACGCCTTCTCCCAGCTCCTCGCCACTATGACCCCCGGTAGGGGCTTCCACGACACCGCGGCCCTTCACGACGCCGTCCGCGATCGACACCACTCGCGCCCGCGGGCCAGCGGTCTGGTGACACCCAAAGGTGGGCCGGCTCTCCGAGCCGGACTCTCTCCACCTCTCCCGGGCCTCATCTTCGCGGAGTCACCCATCCTCCGGCCGCGCCGGTCTTGCGCTCGGATCGTGATGAGGCTTGGACAACGGATCGAGCCGGTGCGAGAACCGCAGTTCCGTCGTGGCGCAAGCCTCGGGCGAGCGTGGTGGGGCCATGGCCGCGGCACGCCGCAGTTGCCGCGTCCGTCTTTGCAGGATTCCCGCGCGGCTTGGCGTGAGTGAACCGGCCCAGCGTCGCTTGCGAATCGGGCGCGGTCGCACGGCGGCCTGGCCCACCCCGCCTCTCAGCAAACGGAGCCAAGCCTTGAACGCCACGACCACCACCCTCGCCGCCACTCTCGCCGCCACCGTCCTCCTCTCTCCGCTGGCCCACGCCGACAACTGGACCATCAACACCGTCGCCGACAACTTCGAGCGCGTCTACTTCGGCACACCCACCACCACCACGTTCTTCGCAGGCGCCACCTCCTGGCCCACCCCCGTCACCATGACTGCCCTGGGCCGCCCACCGTCCGACTACATCTACGTCGAGTGCCACTCCGACTACGGCAACGGCCAGGGCTTCCTGGGCACCTTCACCAACACCACCCTGGGCATGACCGTCAACACCGACCTCACCAACTGGGACGTCTTCCCCGCCGGGGCCTACCTCCCCCAACTCGGCTACGCCTTCTCCTCCTGGCCCGCCTTCCAGACCCCCAGCCAGACCCAGGTCGACGCCGCGATCCTGTACGCGACGACCAACAGCCTCTGGGTCGCCCCCTCCGGCGGGCCGGGCTACTTCAACACCGTCGGCAGCCCGCTCTGGGGCCCGATCAGCACCATCTCGCCCAGCGCGCAGTGGATCTGGTACAACAGCAACGCCTCGCCCAACCCGCTGATTCCCGGCTTCAACCACGATGAGTTCCTGGTCTTTCGGTTCAAGGGCTTCATCCCCGCCCCCGGCTCGCTGGCCCTGCTTGGCGTCGGCGGCGTCCTCGCCGGGCGGCGTCGGAGGTGAGCGGCGAATAGTCCGGCCCGCGGGTTCGTAAGGTTGATACATGGCGAATCAACCAATCGTGCTGCTGGTCGGCCACTGCTCTGCGGACGCGCGTCGCCTGACGCGGGCGGTCCTCGATGCCGTGCCGGGTGCGAAGGTTGAGGCCGTGGGCGACGCCCGCGTGCTCGACTCGAAACTGCCGACGGCCCGCCTTGCGCTCGTCAACCGCGTGCCCGACGGCAACTTCGGCGATCGTGGCGGGCTGGCGCTGGTCGCCCATGCCGTCGGGGCCAAGGGCCCGGCGGTGATGCTCGTGAGCAATCTTGAGCGTGCGCAGGCCCAAGCCGAGCAGCTGGGGGCAATGCCCGGATTCGGCAAGTCCGATCTGGATCATGATACGACGATCGCGCTGCTGCGCAGCGCCATCGTCGGGCCGTAACTTA
>CAZHKB010000611.1:0-1614 GCA_964533405.1 uncultured Phycisphaeraceae bacterium
CCGCCAAACCCACAAGCCCCGCCAGAACCCCGGCCCGCATCCCCACGTCCCAGCAACCGTCCCGGCGAGCATCATTCCGCGGCATGGCAAACTCCTACCGCCCGATGCGCGCACCGCAGCCGGGGGGTAGGCAGTCTACCGACTCCCACCCTCCCGGGTGGCACGCCCACACTCGATGCCCCGGTGCCTGCTGACTTGGTGCCTTCGCCCCCCCTGCACCTTCCTCCGCGCCCTCCGTGTGGCCGTGGTGAATCCCTCCCCGTCCTACGATTTTCCATGCCCATCAAGAAAGTCGTCCTCGCCTACTCCGGCGGCCTCGACACCTCCGCCATCGTCCCCTGGCTCATCGAACACATCGGCTGCGAAGTCATCTGCTTCTGCGGCGACGTCGGCCAGGGCGCCGAAGAACTCGCCGGCGTCGCCGAGAAAGCCAAAGCCTCCGGCGCCTCCTCCTGCTACGTCGTCGATCAACGCCGCGAGTTCGTCGACGACTTCGTCTTCCCAACCCTCATCACCGGCGCCATCTACGAAGGACGCTACCTGCTCGGCACCTCCATGGCCCGCCCCATCCTCGCCAAGGGCCAGATCGAACTCGCCCGCAAGGTCGGCGCCACCGCCCTCGCCCACGGCTGCACCGGCAAGGGCAACGACCAGGTCCGCTTCGAAGCCACCGCCGCCGCCCTCGCCCGCGACCTCGAAATCATCGCCCCCTGGCGACACCCCGCCTGGACCCTCAACTCCCGCGAAAAACTCCTCGCCTACCTCAAAGACCGCAACATCCCCACAACCGCCTCCGCCACCAAAATTTACTCCCGTGACCGCAACCTCTGGCATATCTCCCACGAAGGCGGCGCCATCGAGCACATCAACAACGCTCCGCCCGACGACTGCTGGATGCTCACCACAGACCCCCTCAAAGCACCCAACAACCCACGCGACGTCACCCTCGCCTTCGAGCGCGGCCGCCTCGTCGCCGTCGACGGCACACGCGCCCCAGGCCACGAACTCATCGCACACCTCAACATCATCGCCGGCGAACACGCCGTCGGCCGCGTCGACCTCGTCGAAAATCGCCTCGTCGGCATGAAATCCCGAGGCCTCTACGAAACCCCCGGCGGCACCGTCATCTTCGAAGCCCTCCGCGGCCTCGAAGAAATCATCCTCGACCGCGACACCCGCGCCTTCCGCGAAACACTCGGCCAAGAGTTCGCCCGCATCGTCTACGACGGACGCTGGTACGCCCCCCTCCGCGAAGCCATCCAAACCTGCGCTGAAAAAATCGCCGAACCCCTCACCGGCGAGATCGACGTCCGCCTCTTCAAAGGCCGCGCAACCACCGTCCGCCGCCGCTCCCCCAACACCCTCTACGACGAACGCTTCGCCACCTTCGGCGAAGAAGAAGTCTACAAACAGTCCGACGCCGCCGGCTTCATCCGCCTCTTCTCCCTCCCCATGCGCATCCGCGCCATCAGAGACATGGATCGCAAGTAGTCGGTGGCACAGGTCTCCGACCTTTGCCGGCTCCAGGTGCTACAGGTCTCCGACCTGTGTCTCGGCCCCCTCCCCCGCATGCGGGGGAGGTGTCAGACGAGGCCCGGCGAGTCTGACGGAGGG
>CAZHKB010000612.1:0-1613 GCA_964533405.1 uncultured Phycisphaeraceae bacterium
CTAGGGCGTACGGCTCGACCGAGTGGCCGGGCATCCCGCCCGAGAGGCTGATGGAGGCCCTGCTGCTCCAGGCGGTGTACTCGATCCCCAGCGAGTCGCGGCTGGTCGAGGCGATCCGTTACAACCTGCTCTACCGCTGGTTCCTCGACCTGCGGCTGGCCGAGGACGCCTGGACGCAGGAGGCCTTCAGCATGAATCGCCAGCGATTCGAGCTGCACGATCTGTACCGCAAGTTCTTCGGCCGTGTCGTGGCCGAGGCGCTCGAGCAGAAGCTGGCCAGCCCCGACCACTCCTCCATCGACGGCACGCTGATCCGCTCGCTGGCCAGCCAGAAGAGCCTTGCTCCCATCGACGCGGCCGCGAGCCGCGAGAAGCACGACGACGACCGCGATCCCGGTGCGGGGTCAGGCGTGCTCGAACAGGCTCCACAACCCCCAGCAACTGCAAGACCGTGCCCGCAGCTGATTCCCACCACTGCGGTACGATCGTGCGATGACCAACTCTCACGCCGTCCTGTTCTCCGCCTGCGCCCTTCTGGCCATCACGGGTGTCGGCTGCGGGTCGGGGCCTTCTCACGCCAGCGCGCCCCCAGCCCAGACCCCTTCGGCCGACACCGCCGCCACGGGCGACGACCTGATCCGACGGGGGGCCGCGGACCAGCGCGTCCGCTCCCTCGATCCGTCCGCCATGACTGAGATGCAGCAGATCGCATGGGCCGACGACATCTCCCGCGTCGATGAGGGCAACACCGCCTGGCTCAAGGACCTCATCGACCGCCAGGGCTGGCCCGACCGCCCCCGCTTCGGCGATGACGCCTCCACCGCCGCCTTCCTCATCGTCCAGCACGCCGACGCCGATCCCCAGTTCCAGGCCCACTGCCTCCCCCTGCTCGAAGCGGCCGTCCAGCGCGGCGAAGTGAAGCCCTCGCGCCTCGCCTACCTCACCGAACGCGTCCGCGTCAAGCAGGGACGCCCGCAGCTCTACGGCACGCAATACAACGCCCTCCACGGCCGCGACGGGCTCGTCATGGGCGACAACGACGAGCCGATCTACGAGATTCCGCTCGTCGAGGACGCCGCGAACCTCGACGCCCGCCGCGCCGCCGCCGGCCTGGGCCCGTGGATCGAGTACGAGCGGCGCATGGCCCAACAGCAGAAGCGTCTCGCGGTCGAATCGCCCCGCGACGGGAGGTGAGGCCTCCCACGTTCGCTTCGGGGGACCTCGATCCCCGGCTCGTGCGAAACGATCTCGACGACCGCGCCGGGTGCGGAGGCAAGCCTGACGGCCGACTCCTTGAACTGGGGCGTGAAGACCTTTCGGGGCATCGTCGGACTCCTGAAGAAGCGGAACCGCGGTCCGTCGGTGTCCGAGTATCGTGGGCGGGATCAGACAGCATTTCGTGTGTGTCATGCGTCGGTGGTGCGTGGCGAGACGCTGGCGGTCGGCGCAGGCGACGCGTGCTCGCGGGAGTTCAGGATTGCGTCGAGCTCTCGAACAAGTTCCCGCACGCGCCGCTCGCTGGTGTCCGGCGCGAGCGAGCGGTGCTGCTCGATGTCCTGCACCTTCTGGTAGTTGTTGATGACGGCGCCGACGATGAGGTTCACGAGCAGGAA
>CAZHKB010000613.1:0-1613 GCA_964533405.1 uncultured Phycisphaeraceae bacterium
CCCTTACAATCCCCCATGCTCATCCGAAACATTGACAGCACCCCCCTCACCCCCGTCAAGATGGACGGCGTGCAGGGCGCCACCATGGCCGTTATGGTCGGACGCGCCGACGGCGCACCAAACTTCTCCCTCCGACAGTTCAAGGTCGAGCCCGGCGGCTTCACCCCCTTCCACTCCCACGACTACGAGCACGAGGTCTTCATCGTCGCCGGCGGCGGCACGATCTTTCTCGAGGGCGCTGAGCGACCCATCCGCTCAGGCGATGTCATCTACGTCCCCGCCGACCAGCAGCACCAGTTCAAGGCCGACCCGAAGGCCGGCCTCCGCTTCCTCTGCCTCGTCCCCGCCGCCCGCAACTGCGGCGACCCCACACCGGGTTCCTGATACCTGGTGGCAAAGGCTTGCAGCCTGTGCCGACCGCACAGCGGTCGAACCCTTCGCCAACGGAGCCGGCCGCGCAAGCGATCGGGCAACCCGCGACGACCCGACGCGTTGATCCCACGAACACCTTCACCCGCCTCCTTGCCCGACCGCTCGCGTGGTCGGCTCCGTCGAGCCAGTCTGAACCGGAGCGCCACATGCCCGACGACTTCACCCCAGCCCCGCGCCAGCCACGCTCCTTGAACACCGCCCCCCTCCTCATCGGCTGGGCCTACAGCCTCTCCTTCGTCGCCGGCATCGCCCTGCTCGCCTACGCCACATGGGAGCACAACCAGACCTTCGCCATCATCGGCCTCATCGCCCTCGTCGCCGTCGCCCTGGGCCTGCCTGTCACCTTGCTCGCGATGAGAGGTCCGAGCAGCGGGGGGGGCGATTCCCGCCTGGTCGTCGAGGCCGTCGAGCGCCTCATGGAGCACGCGGCCCTGTCCGACGACGCACGCCGTGTCCTCAACCGCCGCGCCGACCGCCACCTGCTCCGGCAGGCGATCGAAGAGGACATGCACACCGGCGACCACGAGGCTGCCCTCGTGCTCGTCCGCGAACTGGCCGAGCGCTTCGGTTACAGGTCAGACGCGGAAGAACTCCGGGCCCGCATCGAGGCCGCCCGCTTTGAGGCCGTCGAGCACCGGATCACCGAGTCGATCGGCCGTCTCGACGCCTACCTCGCCGAGCGCCGCTGGGATGAGGCCATGACCGAGGCGGCCCGCATCACGCGCACCCACCCCGACTCCCACCGCGTCGAGGGCCTCCGCCACCGCGTCGAGCAGGCCCGCGGCCAGTACAAGTCCGACCTCGAGCGCCGCTTCCTGCTCGCCGCCCAGCAGGAGCGAGTCGACGACGCCATGACGCTGCTGCACGAGATGGACCAGTACATGTCCGAGCAGGAGGCCGGCCCACTCCAGGAAGTCGCCCGCGGCGTGATCGGCAAGGCCCGCGAAAACCTGGGCGTCCAGTTCCGCCTCGCGGTTCAGGACCGCCGCTGGCGTCACGCGGCCGAGCTGGGCGACCGAATCATCGCCGATTTCCCCAACACCAGAATGGCCCAGGAAGTCCGCGGCATGATCGACGGCATCAGGTCCAGGGCGCAGGCGGTGGGACAGGTGTGATTCGTACGCTCCCGCGCGCGGGGGAGGTGTCAACGAGGCTCTGCGACGTTGACGGATGGGGTGGCC
>CAZHKB010000614.1:0-1611 GCA_964533405.1 uncultured Phycisphaeraceae bacterium
GGGCCCCACGGAGGAACTGTGACCCGACTCCCCGCCGCCGCACGCAAGGACCAACTGCTGGCCACCGCCGCGGAACTGTTCGCGCGCCTCGGCTATGCGCGGGCGACCACGGCGGAACTGGCCAAGGCCGCGGGCGTCACCGAGCCCATCATCTACCGCCATTTCTCGTCCAAGAAGGCCCTGTTTGTCGCCCTCATCACCGCGACCGGAAAGGCCACGCTCGACCAATGGGAGCGCGACCTGGCCGGGGCCAAAGACCCCGGTGAACGCTTGCGCCGCCTCATCGGCGACAACCCGATGGTGGCCGAGAAGGGACGCCAGGCCTACCGCGTGTTCCTCCAGGCGACCACCGAAACCGACGACCCCGACATCCGCGACGCGATCGACAAGCACATCCGCTTGCTCCACACCTTTGTGCTCGACCAGGTGGTCGCGGCCCAGGAAGCCCACCGGGTGACCTCACGCTACCCCGCCGACCTCATCGCCTGGCTCCTCATACACATCGGTCTGGGCTACGGCGTGCTCTCCGCCATGGGCATCGAGGGCCACGGCCAAGACGCCCAGGGCGGACACGTCAAGGACGTTCTGGCGCGGATTCTGACCGGGCCCGAGCGGGGGTGACCTCGCCACGCCGTGCGATCTCGTCGACCGCCATCTTGCCCGCGACCACGGCCAGGATCAGCGACAGCACCAGCCTCAGATTCGGCAGACTCATCCGCTGCGTGATAATCACGCCCACCTTCGCCCCCCCGATCGCCCCGATCGACATCCCCGCCGCCAGCAGCAGCGAGGTCTGCCAGTCCGCCTCTTCCATATACAGCGTCCCGATCTTCGCCATCGCCCCGATCGGAGCCGTCACCGTCATCACCGCCGCGCTCGTCGCAATCGCCCGCTTGAGCTGCACCTTGCCGAGGACCTGGAGCAGCGGCACCATGAGGATTCCGCCGCCAATGGCCAGAAACCCGGCCGCGCAACCGCACAGGATCCCGATCGAAACCAGCAACGCCGTGCTGGTCGTCTCCCGCTCCTCGCCCGCGTCCGGCAGTTTGCGAAGCGCGGCGAAGATGTTGTACCCGCAGTACAGCATCAGGAACCCCGCCAATCCCACGCGCGGCCAGAAGCCCGGGATCGACTTGCTGAACCACACCGTCGCCACGCTCGCCAGTGCCATCGCGGGCCACAGCCGGACGTACAGCGGCCTGCGGATCGCGCCCGACTTCTCGTGCTGCTTGCTGCTGGCGTACGCGACCACGGCGTTCACGATCATCGCCGCGCCCTGGTAGACGTGGTGGTCGCGGTCGTGGCCGACCAGCAGGACCAGGGCCGGGAGCATGATGATCGAGCCGCCGATGCCCGCGATACCGCCCACGACGCCGGCGACCAGGCCGATGGCCGCGCAGGCGAGCAGGAGCAGCGGGATCTCCAAGGCGTGGCTCCGGTCAGTGGCCGCGGAGGGCGAGGATAAGCTCGACCTGGCCAGTGGGCTGGCCGAGTCGGCGCGCGATCTCGAGGGCCGAGAGGCCTTGGTCGGCCAGGGCGAAGACCTGGGAGTGGACGGGGTCGGCGCCCGAGTCGAGCGAGCCGGGGTGGGATTGGGGCAGGCGGGCCGCC
>CAZHKB010000615.1:0-1609 GCA_964533405.1 uncultured Phycisphaeraceae bacterium
GGCGGGAGGATTGTCAGGAATGTGCGGTTGGTTGGGCCGATACGCTTGGGGATGGGAAGAGCGCGAGCGTGGCTGCCTGGGGAGTCGATGCCGAGGGCGACGCCGCGGGGGGTCGCGGCGGTGCTGGCGCTGGCGCTGGGTTGTCTGGTGGCGTTGAATGGCGTGGCGAGGCTGGCGCTGGACAAGGCCGGGAGCAACCTGGCGTATGGGCTGACGGATCAGAAGTGGGCGTTGCTGCGCGAGCCGGGGTCGTTTGATCCGCGGACGGTGGTGCTGGTGCTGGGGGACTCCGCGGGGAATCAGGGGGTTGATCCGGTCGTGCTTGGGCGGGTGCTGGCGCGAGGAGGAGAGGCTGGCGCGGGAGTGGCGTCGGCAACGGGGAATGCGCCGCGCGTGCTGAATCTGTGCACGGTGGCGGACGCGCTGGCGGTCCACGATGCGTGGATGTTGAGCCGGTGGATCGAGCAGCATGGCCCGCCGGCGGAGGTGGTGCTTGTCCACACCTATGACATGTGGTATCGGCGTGCGGACGCGGCGCCAGCGGCGGCGATGCTGGCGCGGGTGCCGGTGCCGTTGTGGGAGTGGGGTGGGCTGAGGCCGCGCGTGCGGCTGTCGTGGGAGCGCTGGGCGTTGCTGCTGTCGTCGCGCTGGGCGCCGATGTACGCGCAGGATGCGTCGCTGCGGGAGCTGCTGGGCAGTCCGGCTCGGACGTGGGAGCGGGTGACGACGCGTGCCGGGACGATCTGGCAATCGGTGGATAAGAACGGGTTTCTGTCGGCCAGCCAGGCCAGGCCGGTGGCCGTGGAGCGCGACACGCGTGGGCACCTGGGTTTTCTGCGGGCGCACACTCGGGAGTTCACGGCGTTCAGGCTGTCGGAGGACAATCTGGCGGGGTTGCAGGAGATCGCGAGGCTGGGTGAGGAGCACGGGTTCCGCGTGTGGCTGGCGGCGGCGCCGATGTATCGCGGGTTGTGGGAGTCGCCGGCGATGCAGACGTATCACGGGCAACTGCGGGCGAGGCTGCGGCGATTCGACCGGCGGCACCCGTCGGTGGGCATCGTGCTCAGCGAGCCGGTGCGGTTCGAGATGCACCAGATGCAGAACGCGGACCACACGGTGGAGACGGCGGCGGCGGAGTATGCGAGGGTGCTGGGGGAGGCGATCAGGCGCGGGCGGGAGGAGTAGGCAGGCCGCGCAAGGGGCGGGGAATCAGAGGCTGGACGCACCAGCCGTCCAAAGCCGCGGCTGGTGGCACGCGGCCGGGGTCTGGTGATGCCCCCAGAACCGGCGTTCGTGGTCGAGGAGCCACTGCTTGCGTTCGAGGCCGCCGGCGTAGCCGGTGAGGGAGCCGTCGGAGCCGATGACGCGGTGGCAGGGGATGAGGATGGCGATGGGATTGGTGGCGTTGGCCCTGGCGACGGCCCGCAAGGCCGCGGGGCGGCCGATGGCGCGGGCGATGTGGGCGTATGAGCGGGTCTGGCCGGCGGGGATTTGCTGGAGGGCGCGCCAGACTTGGTGTTGGAAGGGTGTGCCGACGGGGGCGAGGGGGATAGTGAAGGTGTCGAGCGTCCCGGCGAGGTAGGCGGTGAGTTCGTCGGTGAGGTGGTGG
>CAZHKB010000616.1:0-1600 GCA_964533405.1 uncultured Phycisphaeraceae bacterium
CGCGGGCGACCTCGCGGACGTACTCGATGAAGTCGGCTTCGAGAAGATGGCTGAAGAGGGAGTTGGCGAACGCCAGGTCGCGCGAAGCGTCGGGAGTGGGAAGTGCCAGCGCGCCAGCGTCGACCTGCGTCGCCGACGGTGACGCGCCCCCTCCCCCGCGTGCGGGGGGGGTGGCGGCGAGGCTCTGCGAGGGCGCCGGAGGGGGCAGTTGCGAGTCCGACCTCGCCGGCCTGTACGTCGCGCTCGCCCTCCCCGCATCATGCCACGCGAACCGCGAGTCGAAGTTCCGGGCGCACCACGCCAGCATCTCCGCGTCGATGTCCACGCCCACATAGTGCCCCTTGAACCCGCGTCCCCACAGGTTCAGGTCGCGCAGCGGCATGGCGAACCGCCCGCACCCCGAGCCAAGGTCGATGATCCGCGAATCCAGGCGCGCGTGACGCCGGGCCAGCAGCGTCATCCAGAAATGCACGGCGGTCGAGCGGAACGCGAAGCCGTTGAACAGCAGCCGGTTCTGCACGCCCACGCGCAGGCGCATCCGATTGGGCGGCAACCCGCGCAGTTCCGGCCACGGTGAGTTCAGCACGCGATCCAGCACGTCCAGCGGGAACATGACCACCCGGTTCCGCGTGAGCGGCGGGAGCGAGGGAAACAGGCGGCGGAGGAGGCGGTCGGACATTGCGTGGTTTGGTCGGTGCGGGTCGGATGGCGAGCGGGGAGTGTACGGACGGGGCGTGTGAGATGGCCGCGAGAAACCGAGAGGGCGTGGCGGGCGTACCGTGTTGATCCCCGACGGCGACAAACGTCGGCGGGCTTGGGCCGCGTGTTCTGAGCAAGGCCCGGAGCGCGGTCGCCGAGCGGGCGTGAGGCGTTCCCGGAGCGGAAGCGCTCGTCGCGAGTCGCTCGCCAACGCGCCCACCGGCGCCAGGAGGCGAGACGTGCCGACCGGTGGCGCGAAGACGGGTGGCGTGCCGCCGTTCGCCATGCTTGCCCAGAGCGGCACGCATGGCACCCCTTGCATCCAACCCCCGCCCGAGCGTGTCATGTGGTGCGCCGGGCTGTTCAAGGAGTCCTTGATGCGTCGTTCCCGAGTTGCGTCCGCGATCTTCGTGTTGGGCGCCCTCAGCGCCTCGGCCCTGGCCCAGCCCGTCACCGTCGTCTACGAGTTGCCCGAGCATCCCGGCCTGGAACTGCTGTTCGGCTGGTTCGGCGGGAACGAGCCGCTCGAGGGCGAGATCGTCGCCACCCGCGCCGACATCGACTTCACGCCCGAGCCCGGCACCGACACCGCCAACTTCATGTCGTCGTTCTCGGTCCCGGTCGATCCGCCGCTCTCGGGCAACTCCGAGTTCCTGCTGATCGGCGCGGAGATCGGGTGGTTCGGCACGCAGCGGCAGACGTACTCGATCGCGACCGATGCCTTCAACGGGCCGATCCGCCCCGGGCGCTTCGGGTGGATCATCGCCGGGGCCGACCCCAACCAGCCGTTGGAGGGCACGCTGGTCAACTCGCGGATCGAGTTCGACGTGCTCGTCACGCCGCAATGCGAGCCGGACCTGACCACGACCGCGATCCCCGGCACTCCCGGCTACGGCGAGCC
>CAZHKB010000617.1:0-1600 GCA_964533405.1 uncultured Phycisphaeraceae bacterium
GGAGCGATCCAGGGTGGGGATGGTGAGGCGTGGCTGGCCCGCGTCGGTGCGGTGGAGGAAGCCGCCCGTGGAGGCGAGGGGATCGAGGCGCGGGTCCGCGACCCCGATGGAGGCACCCACGACGCCCGTGGGTGTTGCCGCGGCGTCGGGTCCGAGCAGGGCGGAGGCGAAGCCGATGGTGGCGAACCAGGCGGAGCCGTCCTGTTCCGCGCCGACCAGAACGCCGTCGGCGTTGATGGGTCCGAGGATGGGCGGGGCGGCGGGTGTGGTGGCGAGGCAGACCTGTGCGACGAGCGCGCCATCGGCAATGAGGACGGTGCGCAGGGTCGCGTCGGGGGTGAGGGTGGTGGCGGCCAGGGCGTCCTCGTCGAGGAGGATGGCCGAGGCCGAGCCGGCCTGGGCGGCGATGGGCGCACCGGCGGGCCTGGCCGAGCCGCCCTCGAAGAGCGGCAGGACGGTGATGAGGAGGTAGAGGCAGATTCCCAGGACGGCGGCGACGACGCCGATCCCGCCGGTGGTGATGATGGCGCGTGCGGCCCGATCCTCGGCGCGCACGAGCCTGCGGGTTCTTCGCAGGCGCGTGCTCATCGGTTGATCGGGCACGCGGGGCTCCGGGTCCGAGCCGCGGGCGGGGGGGACGCGGCGTGTCGAGCGACGGGGCGTGAAGGTAGGGCGGAGCGGATTGTCTGCTCTTGACGACACACCGCGTGCTCACGCACGCGGCGCTGTCAGGGCGTCATGCCGAGGCGGACGAGGTCCTCGGAGGCCATCTCGGCGGTGACGGGGTAGTAGCCGTCCTTGACGACGCCCTCCTGGCCGTTGCGGCTGAGCAGGTGGCGGACGAACTCGGCGCGGAGGGGATCGAGGCCGGTGCGGGCGTCGTAGTTGATGTAGACGAGCAGGAAACGGGCCAGGGGGTAGGAGCCGTCGAGGGCCGCGGAATACGACGGGGCGACGAAGGCGTCGGAATCGCGTGAGAGGGCGAGAGGCTTGACGTCGGCGGTGCGGTAGCCGATGCCCGAGTAGCCCATGGCGAACTGGTCGGTGGCGACGGCCTGAACGACGCCCGAGGAGCCCTGCTGGACGCGGACGGTGTCGCGGAAGTCGCGGCCTCCCAGGGCGTGCTCCTTGAAGAAGCCGTAGGTTCCCGAGGCCTCGTTGCGCCCGTAGACGGCGATGGGCTTGTCGGCCCAGGCCGCGTCGGTGAGGCCCACGTCGCCCCAGGTCATGGGCTCGCCCGCGCCAAAGATGGCGGCGACCTGTTCGAGGGTGAGGGATTCGAGGGGGCAGTCGCGGTGGACGTAGACCGCGAGGCAGTCGATGGCGGTCTCGAGTGCGGTGGGCTCGTAGCCGAACTCGTCACGGAACTGGTCGATCTCGGTCTGCTTCATGGCCCGGCTCATGGGGCCGAACTGGGCCTGACCCTGGATGAGGGCGGGCGGGGCGGTGGAGGAGCCTGCGCCCTCGACGGCGAGGGTGACGGTGGGGTAGAAGGACTTGAACGACTCACCCCAGGCGGCCATGAGGTTGTTCATGGTGTCTGAGCCGACCGAGCGGAGAGAGCCGGAGATGCCCTCGGCGGCGCGGTAGGGCGGGAGGG
>CAZHKB010000618.1:0-1583 GCA_964533405.1 uncultured Phycisphaeraceae bacterium
GCGGGGGGAATGTAGAGATCGGCGGGTGGGGCACGCCCTTGGCGCACTCTTCACAGTTGCCCGCGCTTCGGCACTCCGCGACGTCGTTGCCGTTCGGGGTCGGAGCCGGTAGACTTCCGCGAGGCGCCGCGGGTCTTGGCGCGGCAGGGGAACACGCGATGCGGAACTTGAAGATCGGGCGGGAGTTGGAGTGCGGAGTGCCGGGCCGGCTGGGCGTCTGGTTGACGGTCTTGGGCTGCGGCGCGTCGGTGGCGTGCGGCGGGACCATCGACTTTGAGACGATCGCGACCGGGTCGTACAACGTGGGCACTCCGCTGAGCATCTCGAACGTGCTGGGTTCCGGCGAGACGGCGGACTTTGTGTCGCCGCCCACGATCGGGGTGGCGTCCTGGCCGGCGTTCGTGGTTGGCAGGCCCGCGAGCTGGGGAAACCGTGGGCTGGCGGTGCAGTCGTTCGTGCTGAACTTTTCGGGGCCTGCGTTCAAGGGCGTGGAGATCGAGTTCGGATTCCTGGGTGCGGGACCGAGCGCGGGAACTGGAACGGCGGAGCTGAGGGCGTTCTCCGGGCTGAACGGCACGGGCTCCTTGCTGGGCGGGAGCGGGCTGGTGGCGTTCTCGGGGAATCTCGGCCTTGGGCAGTCGTCGTCGCTGGCGTTCGACGGAGGGGCCGGCTTCGGTTCGATCGTGTTCTCGAGCGACTTCGGCGGGACGTTCTGGGACAATCTGTCGTTGGTTCCGGTGCCTTTGCCCGGCGCGGGGGGGATGGCGCTGGCCGGGCTTGGCCTGGGCGCGATGCGTCGTCGGCGTTCACCGGTGATGTGAAGGGATGGGGGTCAGGTGGTTAGTGTGACGTGATCGGTGGTGTGCGGGCTGGTTCGTGGTGATCGGCCAACGAACGATCGGTGATGCGCTTGGCGATACATGGCGTGGACCGCGTGCTGCGGCTGTTCAACCCGTCGCGCAGGCGGGCGCGATGGCCGATCAAACTGGGTGTGGGCCTGGTGGTCACAACGCTGGTGCTGTTCCCGCGCGTGGACCTGCTGGTGCGGAACATCGGGCACTGGGCGAGGCTGGACCTGATGATTGAGCCGGACGCGCCGGGACTGGCCAAGTTGGAGGCCGAGGTGCGGAAACGACTGCCGGCGGACGCGGCACCGGCGGAGGCGTTACGGGTCACGGAAGCGGTGGTGTACGAGGCTGTTGCGTACGCGTTTGACTGGGAGACGTGGGGCAACGCGGACTATTTGCCGCGGGTGGAAGAGACGCTGGCGGCTGGGCGGGAGGATTGTGATGGGCAGGCGGTGGTGGCGGCGAGCCTGCTGAAGCGGATGGGGTATGACGCGCGGCTGATGTCCGACGTTGGGCATGTGTGGGTGTGGACGCCCGAGGGCGAGTCGATGAGCCCGTCGCCGCTGGCGGGGGGTGAGGTGTTTCTGAGGCAGGGAGAGAGGGGCGCGGAGTTGAACTGGGGGGCGGTGTTCAACTGGCGGTCGATCGTGTTCGACTGGGGGCGGAACCTGTCGTACGGGATCGCGGTGTTCCCGATGTGGCGGGAGTTGGCGCTGGTGGTGATGGCGTGGGTGC
>CAZHKB010000619.1:0-1573 GCA_964533405.1 uncultured Phycisphaeraceae bacterium
GGGCTGGGGTGGGTGGGCAAGCACACGCTGGTGATCCATCCGCAGGATGGTTCGTGGATGACGCTGGGGGGGTTTGCGACGACGCTGCCGCTGGAGGCGCTGGAGGATCAGGCGGAGGCGATCGATCGGTGCGGGACGTGTACAAGGTGCATCGAGGCGTGCCCGACCGGGGCGATCACGCCCTACTCGGTGGATGCGTCCAGGTGCATCTCGTATCTGACGATCGAGCGGCGGGAGACGATTGCGCCCGAGTTTCATCGAGCGATCGGGGAGTGGGTGTTCGGGTGCGATGTGTGCCAGGAGGTGTGCCCGCACAACTCGACGCGGCCCGGGCAGGCGGAGGCCAGCGGGGTTGGCGCGGAGGCGGTGGGGCCGGGGCACGCGAGGTTGCCGTTGCTCGAGGTGCTGGGGTGGACGGCTGAGGATCGGACGGCGGCGTTGTCGAAGAGCGTGATCAAGCGGGCGACTCTGGTGACGCTGAAACGCAACGCGGTGATCGTGCTGGGGAATCGGTTGCTGCGGCGCGCGGAGGCGGGGGTGCTGGAGAGGCTGCGGGAGATCGCGGCGGATGAGGCGGAGGCGGAGTTGGTGAGGGGGGCGGCGCGGGAGGTCGTGGAGAGGGTTGAGCGCGGAATGTGAGGCGAGGCAGACCCACACCCCCAGCCCGGCCTCCCCCCATTCCACAGCGTGCAACGGGGGGAGGGGAGGTGGTTGGCGACCCGGGAGTCGCGTGGCGCACACGGTGGCCGACCGCTCGCGCGCGGCCGGTTCTGTTGGCCGGATTGCTATCCTCTGGTCATGGCTGATGCCACGCCGCAACAGTTTGGGGTGGAGATTGCGCCGGGAGTGCGCGTGGCGGAGTCGGCACTGGAGTTTGCGTATTCGTCGGCGTCGGGGCCGGGCGGGCAGAACGTGAACAAGCGGGCGACGCGGGCGCAGTTGCGGGTGCGGATCGCGGAGATTCCGATCTCGGTGCGGGCGCGGGAGCGGCTGTCGCGGCTGGGATCGCACTGGTTGGTGGAAGGCAGCACGATCCTGATCGCTTCGGATGAGCACCGGTCGCAGTCTCAGAATCGGGACGAGTGCCTGAAGCGGTTGCGGGGGCTGGTGATGGCGGCGCGGGTGCCGCCCAAGGCTCGGGTGGCGACGAAGCCTTCGCGGGGGTCGGTGGAGAGGCGGATCGAGGAGAAGAAGCGGCGGGGGAGCACCAAGAAGACGAGGCGGGAGGTGGAATAGTGCGGTTTCCACGTCGTGGCGGTGCGAATCAGAGGGCCCACCGCAGAGGCCCACAGAGTGCGGCGTAGTGCAAAGACCTCCGGACTCTGCGGTCTCTGCGCCGCTGCGGTGAGTCACGCTGTTCCTGACGGACAGCGTGGGAACCTTTGTGGACGTTCGACCCTGGGCTGCGGCCCGAGGCTCGTATTGGAGCGGGGTTCGGGCGCGTGGGGTGGGGCGTGGAACTATCCTCTGGCGCGCATGAATGCTCGTGATCTGATCTATGTGGCGTTGGGTGTGGTGGCCGCCCCGTTGTGGGCGCGGAAGGCGCGGGCGGGGTGGGGTGAGCGGTTTGGGC
>CAZHKB010000620.1:0-1566 GCA_964533405.1 uncultured Phycisphaeraceae bacterium
AGCGGCTTGGCCATGTCGTGCCTCCTTGCACACCGAAGTCACCGCAAAGGCCGTGTCATTGTGTTAGAGGATCTAAAGGGACGAGTTACGGCTTTTTGTGCGCGCCGGTGATCCACGTTCTTGCGGGAAGTGGGTTTAAGGGCTTGTTTTGGCGGGTAGATTTTTTTGTAATGGGCTCACGGAAGCGTGCGCACGGGTTGTGCGATTGGGGGGAGGCTGGGGTTGTGAGCGGAGAGGCGGGGCGAGAGTGCGGCCGGGGACGGTGCGGGGCTGTCGGCGATCTCGTTCAGAGCGGCGACACGCGCGGCGCTGCGGGGGGCGTTGTCACGCTCGCGGCAAGAAAGTTCTAGACCGTCGTTCCAACGAGTCGCCAGCCTCCGTCCGCGAGTTCGATCTGGCCCCCTCGCTTTAACTGCTGATGGGCCGTGCGAACCGCGTGCTTCCACTTCTTTCCGAAGTGCTTCCCGTCGATCACGCGGTCGACCGTGTCATCGCACAAATCCGGGTGGAGTTGCTGGATCAACGGATGCTGTTGTTCCGTAGAGAGAGACCCGCGGTGTCGCAGCAAATAGAGAATGGTCCGGGCGAACACGGTGTGTACAGCGCCACCCGCAAGGCGCGCTCGAAGGAGCGTCTCATCCGCGGCCTCCAGCGCGGCAGCCAACGTTCGCTGCACCTGGCGCGATGCCGAGGCGACCTGCTGCTCGTAGGCGGCGCGGGCCTCCGCTGCCGCGTCGCAGTAACGAGCAAGCGTGTCGGGATCGATTTCAGCGCCCAAGGCAGCGAACTCGACAATGTCCGACTCGATGCTGGCCGCGAGCACCGGGTTCTCGATGGCGATGCCGTATTCGTGGTTTCGCGCGAGGCCACCGATCGTGAGATTGCCGGACGTGACGATTGCCCGGCGACCGTCGGCCACATACACCTTGGCGTGAAGTCTTGGCAGATGAATCACGCGGGCACCATTGACCGCTGCCTGGATTGTGGCGACCGCGTTCGGGTCGGTTGCCCCCGCACAGACCGCGCGCGGACACAGGTCCGTCAACACCAGAGACCGGGGGCCGATGTCCGGTCTGGACAGGCGCGCGGTCTGAACGTGCGCCGCGCCCTGGCGAGTGATGAAGGGCGCGCACAGCAGCAACCGATTCTCCGCGGATGCGACCATCGATGAAAACGTGGGCCCCCAGTCGCCTGTCAGCGTGCGGACAGGCGATTTGACGCCGGTCACAACGGCGACCTGTACACGGCCTTGTGGTCCAGCGCGGCGAACTCCGCTTCGACGCCGATGAGCCAGTCAGGAACAGCGTTCACATTTGCCAGCGAGTCGCCGAGGACGTCTTCGAGGGTAACCTCTCGGTCCGGGTCGGCGGGATCGAGCGAGCAGACCAGGCAGATGGTTCCGCCGTCGTACTCAAACTCGCGCTCGAACCACTCCAGAGTATCGTCCACCGCGTGGCCTCCTCTTGGTGACCCTCGGCCATCCGCATGGCTGTGCAGAGCCAAACCCTTGCCACCCCTCACCCATCCATATCATTCTCAAGCGTCACCTTCCACTCCTCCAGATGC
>CAZHKB010000621.1:0-1566 GCA_964533405.1 uncultured Phycisphaeraceae bacterium
ACCGATCGCTGCGTTGAGCGATCGGTGCCTCGGTCACAACCGGCCAACCCGCACCGATCGTACCGAGCCACGATCGGTGGCACGCCCGAGTCGCAATGACGATCTGTATGATGCGGGGGCTTGGGCCGCCCGCCTCGCTGCGTGCCCCTCGCGTCAACTTCGCGGAGCCTCGTTGACACCTCCCGCGCACGCGGGAGGGGGGACGGTCACACCTCCATCACCTCCGCGGACTTCTTGGTGACGGCGTCGTCGGCCTGCTTCTCGTACTTCTTGAGCAGGTCCTGGATCTGGGTCTTGAGGGTCTCGATCGAGTCCTCGGAGACGTGGGCGGTCGTGTCCTTGGCCAGCACATCGGCGTGCTTGTTGGCGTCGCGGCGTGCGTTGCGCATCGCGACCTTCTGCTCCTCGCCCATCTTCTTGGCCTGGGTCACGAGTTGCTGCCGGCGGTCGCGGGTCAGTTGCGGGACGTTGAGGCGGATCTGCTTGGCCTCGACGATGGGGTTCATGCCCAGGCCGCTGGCCTCGATGCCGCGCTTGATGTCCTGGATCGCCCCGGCGTCGAACGGCTTGATGAGGATCTGGTGCGGCTCGGGGATGGAGATGGCGGCCAGCGACTTGAGGTCGGTCGACGAGCCGTAGTACTCGACCTTGACCGTCTCGACCAGCGCGGTCGAAGCCCGGCCCGTGCGCAGGCCCCGCAGTTCCTGCCGGAGGTACTCAAACACCTTGGACATCTTCTCCTCGGCTTCGGCGAGGATCTTGGGCGGCGAGGTGGACATGCGATTCTCCCACGGGCGCGGCGGAGATGGCCCGGTGCGCGATGATCGACCATGATACGGCGAGTGCGGCCTGTCCGATCGGGCTGGCTATCGAACGTCGATGGGGCGGACCGCGGAGCATCGCCAGGTTTGGTCGGGCTGGCGCTTCCAGATGAGCACAACCCAGGCGGAGGCGGGCAGGCCCGTGGCCTCGTGGGTGGCGCGGACAAGGACCTGAGAGCGGGCGACGGCGGGGCCATCGATGGAGGCCTGGAGTTCGGCGATGCGCCAGGAGGCGAGGTGATACTGGCCGCGCTCGCCCATGACATCGGAGATGCGGGCCAGAAGGGCGGGTTTCGAGGGCGAGTCAAAGCCGGTGTAGCGGATCTCGATGTCGTTGGTGAGCAGCGGGTCGAGTGCGGTGACGTCGGCGCGGGCGACGGCGTTGATCACGGCGCGGGTCTGGGCGCGGATCGTCTCGCGGGGCGTGACCACGAAGGTGGACACGGCCCAAGCGGCCACCGCCGAGCCAAGCAGGGCGCCAGCGGCTTGCAGCCCACGCTTGAGGTCGGCCCGGGCGTTGTAGGTGAAGAGGGCCACGACGGCGAGGGCGGCCAAGGGCCCGGCGAGGAGGAACGGGCTCTCGAAGAGGAGTTGGTCGAGCAGCGGTGGGGATGGCAGGGGTGGGGGAGTGGGCAGCGGGGGGGGGGGGGGGGGGGGGGGGGTGGGAGTGCAGGGGGGGGGGGTGAGGGGTCAGCGGACGCACCGCCTCGGCGATCGACTCATCGACGGGAATAATGCGTGAATT
>CAZHKB010000622.1:0-1559 GCA_964533405.1 uncultured Phycisphaeraceae bacterium
CGGGTGGTGCGGGGGCGACGGGTGGGGCGGGTGCGCCAGGCGAGAAGCCAGAAAAGCCGCTCGACCCCGCGCTTCGCCTGCGGATCGAGCGGCTGTTCGAGGAAGCGAACATGGATCGGAAGCGGGCGGTGTCCCTGAAGGAGGAGCTGGATCGGCTGGGGGTCTTTGCGGAGTACGAGGATCGGTTTTTGGATCTGTTCAAGAGGGCGGAGTAGGCGCCGCCAGCCTTGTCGCGCCTCTGGACGCCCCAACGGGGCGTTGGGGTGTCGCCGCGGGTGGAGCGGCGCGGCGGCGGAGCCGCCCGACGCGGAACCCGTGGAAGCGTGGATTCGTTGTCCTGTTCCCGCCCCCGGGGGGCGGAGGCGCGTGCGGATCACAAAGGGATCACCATGTCCGGCACCGACTCCCGGATCGTCCTCCACGTCGTCTTCTCGACCAAGCACCGCGAAGCGTGGATCACACCCGACATCGGAGAGTGCGTGACCGCGCCGTCTTACGCCGCGTTTGCCCCCTCGGGGCCGGATGCAGGCGGGAGTACGCCGACCACGGGTTGCGCTCCGCCCGCAGACGCGGGCTGCGCTGCACCCGTGGCTACATTCCGGCGCCCCGTTGGGGCGAAAGGCACGCAAGTCCGGGGAGAGTGAGGGGCCGCGCCGTGGCGACTCCGTCAAGTGGCGCGGGTCGCTTGAGAGGTGAGGGCCGAGGCGAGCTGGCGTGTTTGCAGATCAGCGCAGGCGTGCTACCCCCCGCGAAACTTTCGGCTAGATTGGGAGGGCCAACCTACTCCCGGAGCCCCTCGTGGCCCTCCTGCTCATCACCATCCTCACCCTGGGCGTCCTGACCGTCGGCTACCTGGTCTACGGCACGTTCATCGCGCGGCAGTATCGGCTGGACGACAGCGCCCCCACTCCCGCCGTCACGAAGAACGACGGCGTCGAGTTCGTGCCCACGCGGCCCTTCTACCTGCTCGGGCAGCATTTCTCGGCGATCGCGGCGGCGGGGCCGATCGTCGGGCCCATCGCGGCGTGCGCGGCGTTCGGCTGGCTGCCCTGCCTGCTGTGGATCCTGATCGGCGTGGTGCTGATCGGTGCGGTGCATGACTTTTCCGCGCTCATCGCGTCGATCCGGCACGGGGCGCACTCGATCGCCGAGATCGCCCGCCACAACGTCTCCAAGCGGGCGTGGATGGTGCTGGTCGCGTTCATCTGGGTCGCGCTGCTGTACGTGATCAGCGCGTTCACGGCGGTGACGGCCGACACCTTCGTGGGGACCAGTGAGGAGGTCGCGGGGATCACGGGGCAGTTCAACCGGGGCGGGGCGGTGGCGGCGGCCAGCAGCATGTACCTCGTGCTGGCCCTGCTCATGGGCGTCGTGCAGCGGTTTCTCAAGCCGCCGATCTGGCTGCTGACGCTGGTGTTCGTCCCCGCGACGCTGGGGGCGGTGTGGCTGGGCACGCGGGTGTCCACGATCCTGGTGATGCCCGCGACCAGCTGGCAGGTGGCGATTCTGGTGTACTGCTTCCTGGCGTCGATGCTGCCGTTGTGGCTGCTGCAGCAGCC
>CAZHKB010000623.1:0-1558 GCA_964533405.1 uncultured Phycisphaeraceae bacterium
CCCCGGCGTCATCGTCAACCCCGGCGACGAGATCCTCATCGACCCCGCCGCACCCCACGCCTCGGTCCGCACAACAACCACCGGCCGCACCACTCTTCGCACCGTCACCCTCCCAACCTCCTACGCCCCCATCATCCGCGAAGCCCTCCCGGGCCATCGCGTGCTCATCAACGACGGCGCGATCCGCATGTTGGCCATCGACGCCTCCCCTGCCGCCCTCCGCTGCTCCGTCACCGTCGGCGGCCTCATCACCACCCGTAAGGGCATCAACCTCCCCGACTCCCGCCTCTCCGCACCCGCCATCACCGACGAAGACTGGACCGCCGTCGAGTGGGCCGTCGCCCACGGCCTCGACTTCCTCGCCCTCTCCTTCGTCCGCACCCCAGACGAGGTCCACCTGCTCAAAGACCGCCTCGCCGGCATGTGCCCCTCCAACAAGTCCAACTCCGAGCGCGTGCTGGGCGAGGGCACGCCCTCCATCATCCCCGTCATCGCCAAGATCGAGAAGCCCGAGGCCCTCGCCAACATCGACGCCATCCTCGACGCCGCCGACGCCATCATGGTCGCCCGCGGCGACCTTGGCGTCGAGATGGACATCGCCCAGGTCCCCATCGCCCAGAAGCGCATCCTGGCCGCCTGCGAGAACTGGGGCAAACCCAGCATCGTCGCCACCCAGATGCTCGAGACCATGATCGACAACGCCCAGCCCACCCGGGCCGAGGCCAGCGACGTCGCCAACGCCATCTTTGACGGTGCGGGCGCCGTCATGCTCTCGGGCGAGACCGCCACCGGCAAGCACCCCGCCCTGGTCGTCGAGACCATGCGCCGCATCATCCTCGCCGCCGAGACCCGTCTCGACGAGATGCCGATGGTCGACAGCCCGCCCAAGGTCCTCCAGGAACGCCGCTACTCCACCGCCGCACTCGCCCACGGCGCGTGGCACGTCGTCAGCGACGTCGGCGCCGTCGCCGTCGTCTGCTGGAGCGAGAACGGCGGCACCGCACGCTACCTCTCCCAGAACGACTTCCGCGTCCCCATCCTCGCCTACTCCTCAAACCCACGCGCCACCCGACGCATGTCCATCCTCCGAGGCGTCACCCCCATCCTCGCCGACCCCCCCGAATCCGGCCTGCTCTCCGAATGGAACGCCCGCGTCGAGCACGACCTGCTCACCATGGGACTGGCCAAACGCGACGACCCCATCGTCCTGCTCGCCGGCCGCCCCCTGGGCCGCGTCTACGCGACCAGCACGCTGGCCGTCCACCGCGTCGGCAGCCCCACCGGCGGCTACCGCGCGATCTGAGCCTCCTCCACCGCGTGCGGGGAAGGTGTCAACCAGGCTTTGCGAAGTTGGCGGAGGGGGCAAACGAGCGCCGTTTCTCCGTGGATTCCGCATTCGAGGGCCGTCGTCGCCGGATCATCCGCATCAAACCCCCGCCCACACTCCGGACACCGGCGCAGCATCACCCCCAGCAGCGACTGATCGCACGCGAGACAGAACCGCCCGCCGCACACCCCGGGCGTCCCGATCGGCTCGATCGCCTGTTCCCCCATGCCC
>CAZHKB010000624.1:0-1555 GCA_964533405.1 uncultured Phycisphaeraceae bacterium
TTGGATCGGCGTTTGGATCGGAGTTTGGATCGGGCGTGGATCACGCACAGCCCTCGAAGGCCAGGCGTGGCCCCGGCCCGGTGTGTGGGGCGATCGACCTGGATCTTCAGGTGGGGCCTTCAGGTGAGGCCTTGGAGTGGGGCTTCTCAGGTGAACCTTTCGGTCGGCAGCGTGCCGGCCTTTGGATTGCGACTCGTGAACTTCGACTTCCCTTGTTGGGGGGTCTGCAAAAGGGAGCATCGAACATGAAGAAGCGTGGTTTCACGCTGATCGAGCTGCTGGTGGTCATCGCGATCATCGCGCTGCTCATCGGCATCCTCCTGCCCGCCCTGGGCAAGGCCCGTCAGGCCGCCCGTCAGCTCAAGGACGGCACCCAGGTCCGCGGCATCCACCAGTCCATGGTCACGTACGCGGGCAACAACAAGGACCGCTTCCCCCTGCCCAGCCTGGTGGACCTGACCGAGAAGACGGTCAACGTCGGCCAGATCGCGGCGCCCGAGAAGGCGGCCACGATGGACTCGACGCGAAACATCTTCGCGATCCTGATCCAGCAGGCGTTCAACCCCGTCGAGCAGATGGTGTCGCCCGCCGAGGCCGGCAACATCGAGATCTACAAGGACTACCAGTTCGATGAGCCGGTGAACGCGGCCGCCACCAGCGCGAGCGAGAAGGCTCTGGCCCTCTGGGACCCGGCGTTCCGCGCCACCCCCGAGGACATGGGCTTCGGCAAGGACGGCCAGCCCGGCGGCTTCTCCTACGCCCACACGCCCCCCTTCGCCCTGCGCAAGCAGCAGTGGTCGAACACGTTCGCGGGCAACCAGGCGGTCCTGGCCAACCGTGGCCCGTCCTATGTCACCAAGGCCGCCAACGACATCGGCGCCTGGATCCTCAAGCAGGACACGACGGCCCCCAACGGCCAGTACGACGACCCGCTGGGCACCGCCTCCAACACCCTGCTGATCCACGGCGGTCGCACGACGTGGGAGGGCAACATGGTCCTGAACGACAACGCCTCCAAGTTCATCTCCGAGCCCGATCCCCAGGAGTTGATCTTCACGTTCACGGGCATCCCGACCGCCCAGGACCGCAACAAGGCGGACAACATCTTCGTGAACGAGAACGACGCCAATCGCGCGTGGACGATCAGCTCCAGCGGCGTGGCCAACACGTTCGGCGGCCCCTCCGAGAACTTCCGCAACGCCTACCTCCGCTCCTACGCGGGTGGCCCGGGCGCCGCGCCCATGATCACGGTCAACGGCAACGGCGCTTCCCGCACCTGGGTCATCGACCTGTTCCTCGACTGAGTTTCGATTCGATGCACTCGGCGCTCTGGGCTGAGTGCTGATGACTCACACACGGGTCCGTCGCCCAACCGGCGGCGGACCCGATTCGGGGACAATCAGAACAGCCGGGTCGCGTGGGGGCACGTCGAGTCGGTGGCCGTCCACCGCGGGAAGATGCGTCGGGGGTCTGTGTCAGAGCACACCGACCCTCCGGCGGTGATCTCCGCGGCGGCGGCGTCGGTTGCCCGACGCCGCCCCGAGCCGGATAGGTG
>CAZHKB010000625.1:0-1554 GCA_964533405.1 uncultured Phycisphaeraceae bacterium
CTCCCCCGCGACCCGCTCGGCATGGCCGCGGGGCCGCTCCCGCCCGCCCTTGGTAGAGGATGGAGGGGTGATGGAGGGGGTAGCCCCGCGGCCATGCCGAGCGGGTCGCGGGGGAGGGGTGTGAGGGCGCGGGCGGGGCGACGAGAGGAATGCATCTGTCGCGCGGCCCAAAGCAGCTGCGGACTGGTGGCACCTGGCTTGGGACATTCGCCCAACTGAGTGGGCCCTCGCGTCAAGGCGAGTTGTCACGCGCACCCAGAGCGGTGGGCACGACAGAAATCAGGATGGCGGGTCAGAGAAACTCAATCACGGCGGGACGCCCCATGCGCCGCCTCCTATGTATAGAAACGCCCGCCGTCGCGTGTGCGGAGGGCGGCATCCAAGCAGAAGGGACATCGATGACAGCATTTGTCTTCAACTCGAAGTTGAAGCCCGCATTGCGAGAGCCCAATCAGAAGGTGGGCTACTCGCGAGAGCCAACCGTCCAGAGTGCCCTACCGCCCGTTCGAGTCGCGACGAATCCAAGCGTGCCGAGCATTGGGATGCAGGTAAGCGGCGGGGTTGGGTGCGTGACCAAGGATCACTTGACTCGCGAGGAGCAGCGATTGATAGACGCTTGCGGGCTCGCTGGCTGAGTAGTTCGTCAAAGAGGGCGAGTTGGCAAGTGAAACGCCCTCGCCGAAAGCACGGTGGGGGCGTCTTTGCCCTACATCGCCCCTCCCGCAAACACCACCCGCTGCTTCTTGCGCCTCGGGTCCGTCTCCGGCACGGCTGAGAGGAGGGACTGGGTGTAGGGGTGTTGGGGGTTTTCGATGATTTGTTCGCGGGGGCCGTGCTCGACGATTTTGCCACGGTACATGACGGCGATGTCTTTGCAGACGTGCTGGATGACGGACATGGAGTGGCTGATGAAAAGGTAGGAGAGGCCGAACTCACGCTGGAGGTCGGTGAGGAGGTTGATGATCTGGGCTTGGATGGAGACGTCGAGTGCGGAGGTGGGTTCGTCGCAGACGATGAACTTTGGTTGGAGTGCCAGGGCGCGGGCGATGCCGATGCGTTGGCGTTGGCCGCCGGAGAACTCGTGTGGGTAGCGGTCTGCGGCGGCGCGGGGCATGCCGCAGCGTTCGAGGAGTTTTTCGGCTTCGGCGCGGAGTTGGTCTTTGGAGGAGATGAGGCCGTGGACGAGGAGGGGCTCGCCGACGATGGAGGCGATGCGCATGCGTGGGTTGAGTGAGCCCGCGGGGTCCTGGAAGATGATCTGCATGTCGCGGCGGAGGCGGCGGAGGCGGGGGCCGGTGGAGGCCAGGACGTCGTTGCCGGCGAAGAGGACGCGGCCCTGGGTGGCGGGGATGAGTTTGAGGATGGTGCGACCGACGGTGGTTTTGCCGCAGCCGGACTCGCCGACGAGGCCCAAGGTGTGGCCGGTGGCGATGTCGAAGGCGACGCCGTCGACGGCCTTGACCCAGCCTGTGGTGCGCTGGAGGACGCCAGTGCGGATGGGGAAGTGGGTTTTGAGGTTTGTGACGGAGAGGAGCGGGCGCGGGGAGGATGGGG
>CAZHKB010000626.1:0-1551 GCA_964533405.1 uncultured Phycisphaeraceae bacterium
AGGAGCTCCTCCGCGTCGACCTCGACTGCGACCGCGACACGCTGCGGTTCACCGTCCGTCAATCCGGCGGCGACCCGTCCGGCGCATTCTGCCACACCGGAACCCGCACCTGCTGGGGCCACGCGACGGGGCTGCCGGCCCTGGCCTCGCGGATTCGAGCGGCCGCCGACGCGCCCGCCGATGGCGCCCCACCCAACTCCTACACCCGGCGTCTCGTGAACGACCCCGCCCTGCTCCGCGCCAAACTCGTCGAAGAGGCGAACGAACTCGCCGACGCCGCGACTCCTGCGGAAGCCGCCCACGAAGCCGCCGACGCCCTCTTCTTCACCCTCGTCGCGCTAGCCCGCGCCGGTGCCCGTCTCGAAGATGCCGCCGCCATCCTCGACCGCCGCGCCCTGCGCCTCACACGCCGTCCCGGCCACGCCAAGCCAGTTGCTCCATCTCCCGCCCCGCCCAATCTCGCGGGCGGTTGAACTCGTGCCCGTCCGTGTGCCACAAGCCGCGGCTCTGAGTGGCTGGTGCCTCCCTCGCCTCCGCCGCCGTTTGCATCTCGTACTCAAAGCCCCGATTGGTCGCACCCTGCCATCCCGCCAATCTCTCACCCTTTCCCGGACTGAAACCAACTCAAGCCATGCCCCCCCCACTCCTCCGCACGATCTCCGCCGCCAGCCTCCCCTCGCGCCGCACGCGCCCCGTCGATCGCGACACGCTCACCACGACCGCAGCCATGCTGGATCGGATCGAATCCATCGGCCAGCCCGAAGTCCGCGCCCTGGCCGAGCGATTCGGCGATATCGCCTCTGGCCAGCCGCTCATCCACTCCCCCGCCTCCCTCGCCGCCGCCCGCGACCGCCTCCCGCGCGACCAGCGCGAACTCCTCGAACGCACGGCCGCCCGCATCCGCGCCTTCGCCCTCGCCCAGCGCGCCTGCATCACCGACCTCTCCATCCCCGTCCCCGGCGGCCACACCGGCCACCGCCTCCTCCCCGTCGATTCCGCCGGCTGCTACGCCCCCGGCGGGCGCTTCCCACTGCCCTCCTCGGTCCTCATGACCGCCCTGACCGCCCGCGCCGCCGGCGTGCCCACCGTCTGGGTCGCCTCGCCCCGCCCCACCGACTCCACCCTTGCCGCCGCCTCCATCGCCGGCGCCGACGGCCTGCTCGCCATCGGAGGCGTTCAGGCCATCGCCGCCATGGCCCTGGGCCTCTGCGGCCTGCCCCCATGCGACACCATCGTCGGCCCCGGCAACCGCTGGGTTACCGCCGCCAAGTTCCTGCTCTCCGACCGCGTGGGTATCGACATGCTCGCCGGGCCGTCTGAACTGCTGATCCTGGCCGACGACACCGCCGATCCCGGGCTCGTCGCCGCCGACCTGCTGGCCCAGGCCGAGCACGACGACGATGCGATCCCGATGCTGGTGACGACCGACCCCACCCTCCCGCGGCGAGTGAACGCGCAACTCGAATCGCAACTCGCCACGCTCCCCACGCACGCGACCGCCCGGGCGGCCCTCCGCAATGCCTACGCGATCGTTGCGTCATCCCTGCCCGA
>CAZHKB010000627.1:0-1542 GCA_964533405.1 uncultured Phycisphaeraceae bacterium
CTCTACGCGGGCGGGTCGGTGGGCTTTGGGGTGATCCTGAGGTCGCTGGCCTGCTTCTTGTTGAGGGCGGTGGCTTCGCGGACGAAGCGGTACGCGCCCACGGCGACGCCCAGGCCCGCGCCGATGAGCAGGCCGATGGGGACGGATTTGGCGAAGTAGTCGACGAGCCAACCGAGCAGGGCGAGGCCGGCGACGGAGTAGACGAAGTTGAGGGAGATGCTGCTGATGCGGGAGAGGGCCTCCATGGAGCCGTGGCGTCCGCCGGGACGGGCCAGGCGGGCCGATTCGGCGCGTGGCGTCCAGACCGTGGTGGGTTCGGGCAGGGGCGCGCCGACGCGGAGTTCGGGCGGAATGGGCGGGGGGTCGGTGGACATGGGTGATTGAAGGCCGAGTGCGCGGGCGGGAGTTGAGGCGTGGGGCAACGATCGCCCGGGGCGGCGATCGGTGGCACGGTTGCGGAGCAACGGGGTCAGGCCAGGTCGATGCCGGCGAGCATGTGCAGGAGCAGGGCGTTCTGGGTGTGTACGCGGTTCTCGGCCTGGTCGTAGACGACCGAGTGTGAGGAGTCGATGACGTCGTTGGTGACTTCCATGCCGCGCTTGGCGGGGAGGCAGTGCATGAAGACCGCGTCGCGCCCGGCGCGGGCCATCATGGCGGCGTTGACCTGGTAGTCCTCGAAGTGTGCGAGGCGCTGGTCGGTCTGGGCGTCTTGGCCCATGGAGACCCAGACGTCGGTGTAGACCGCGTCGTGTCCGGCGACCGCGGCGGGATCGGCGGTGACGCGGATGGTCGCGCCGCCCGTGAGGCAGCGGGTGGCCTCCTGGAGGACGGCGAACTGGGGCTCGAAGCCGCGGGCGCCGACGACGGTGATGCTGACGCCGAGTTTGGCGGCGCACAGGATGAGCGAGTGGCAGACGTTGTTGCCGTCGCCGACGTAGGCGAGTTTTTTGCCCTCGAGCGTGCCCCAGCGTTCCTGGAGGGTGAAGAGGTCGGCCAGAGCCTGGCAGGGGTGAGCCAGGTCGGAGAGCGCGTTGATGACGGGCACGCGGCTGTGGCGGGCCATCTCGTCGAGCACCGCGTGCTTGTTCACGCGGGCGATGATGCAGTCGACCCAGCGGTCCAGGTTCTTGGCGTAGTCCTTGACGGCCTCGCGCTGGCCGATGGGGGAGGCGGAGTGGTCGTAGTAGATGGGGTGCCCGCCCATCTTGGCGATGCCGACTTCGAAGGTCAGGCGGGTGCGGAGGGAGGCTTTCTCGAAGAGCAGGACGACGCTCTTGGCGTCGAGGGCTTTGCGGTAGGGTGTGATGTCGCGCTTGGTGCGGGCGGCCAGGGCGAACAGGCCGCGGATCTGGTCGCCGGTGAGTTCGGAGAGGGTGAGCAGGTCGGCGGGCGCGGCTGAGGTCGTGGTGGGCGCGGTGATGGAGGCGGAGCGGGCCGGGGCGGTGGAGCCGAGTTTGGGCGAGGCGAGCGCCGCGGGGGAGACGGCGAGCGAGGAGAGGGTGGAGGTGGGCTTGGTCATGGGGCTCTCTCTGGAAGTCGGCG
>CAZHKB010000628.1:0-1535 GCA_964533405.1 uncultured Phycisphaeraceae bacterium
CGAGCTGGGTTCAGACCGGCGTGAGCCAGGTCGGTCCCTATCTGCTGTGGGCGTTCCATGCTTGAAAGGAGTCAACCCTAGTACGAGAGGATTGGGTTGGACCAACCTCTGGTGATCCAGTTGCACCGCTCGGTGCACCGCTGGGTAGCTACGTTGGGCAGGGATAAACGCTGAAAGCATCTAAGCGTGAAGCCCCCCTTGAGATGAGGCATGGTGGCGAAAGCGAAAGACCCCTGGTAGACCACCAGGTTGATAGGCCGTGGATGCAAGGGCTGAAAGGCTCTCAGTCGAACGGTCCTAACGGTCGAATGCTTGATCATTCCAGCCAGACGCCGTGAATCGCGCCCTGCTCATGCCGGACCTAGTCCGGTGCGCGCAGATCGCACAACTCACGGTGCCACGCAAGAGATATCGAATCGCGGCTTCGGACTCCCCGGCCCTTCACCAGATGCCGGATGCCCAAGGCCGCTCATACTCCACTTCCCCCGACGCACCCGCGTCGAGCCAGAAGTCGCACTCGTCCAATCCGGATCTCTGGATACCAACTTCCCGAGCCGCCAACCAGCGGCCCGGTGATTTGTCGGTGACCAAAGGTCGGGGGTCACACCTGTTCCCATCCCGAACACAGTAGTTAAGCCCCGTCCGCCGATGATACTGCACTGCGGGAAAGTAGGTCATCGCCGACTTTTGACCCCACCAAGGCTAAACCTTGGTGGGGTCTTTTCTTTGTGCCCCAGCCACGGCGCGCGCCCCTCGGCCATGCGCGGGTCCGCCCTGGTTGTCCCAGTCTACTTTCCGACGGTCTCGCCACATCCCGGGCGCCGCGTGCGATGCGCAGCCCGGCCGTGAGGCCGGACTTGATCGACCAGGATGTTCCCAGGCGTTTCCTCGTCCCCGACCCTGCCCGACGCTCGGTGTTGGTTTGCTTGCGTGCCAGACACGGGCCGACCGGGGCCGTCGAATGCGAGGCAGATCTCCATGCCATCCATAGCGCGTTCCCCCGGCGTTGGATGTCGATCTCGTGCCCGCGCAATGGGTGTCATACGAACTCGTCATGGAACTTGGGCGTCGTCGTGCCACCGATCGCTGCTTTAGGCGATCGGTGCCTCGGTCACGACCGGCTAACCCGCACCAATCGTGCAGCGCCACGATCGGTGGCGCGCTCGAGTCGCAACCACGATCCGAATCAGCGGTTCGCCGCGCTCCACCGTCCGCCGAAGCCACCTCTCCCCCCATACCATCATCGCGTGGCCAAGAAGACGACCAGGAAGCCTTCCTCAACCAGCCAGCGTGCCAGTGGGCCTGCCGCAGAAACCTTGTCCCGTCCCCGCTCGAAAGCCCCCCGCGAAGTCGAGGTCCGCGCTGAGCCCGCCGACTTGCTCCCCCTTCCGCCCCGCGTCACCTTCGAAGACATCATCGGCCACGAGCGAGCCCTCAACCTCCTCCGGTCGGCCATCACCTCCTCCCCCCTCCACCACGCCTGGATCTTCCACGGCCCGCCCGGCGTCGGCAAACTCACCGCCGCGCTCGCCTTC
>CAZHKB010000629.1:0-1534 GCA_964533405.1 uncultured Phycisphaeraceae bacterium
CCCCAAGCCAGCCCCCGGCACCGCCCGCACCCCCATCACGCTGCCCACCGGCGAGGCCCGCAAGTTCCTCGAGGACGGCGACGAGGTCGTGTTCAAGGGCTGGTGCCAGCGCGAGGGGTTCCGGCGGATCGGGTTTGGTGAGTGCCGCGGGACGATCGTGGCGTTCGAGCCGCGGGCGTGAGCACTGCGGTCGCTCGAGTTGGCGAGCAAGGGGTGACGGGCCTCCGGCCCGGCGCGACAGACAGCGTGCCAAGATCAGACCTTGCTCCGCGTTGGGCCTATTCGTCTCCCTCACACACCACCCTGAACCCCACATGCGTCGCGTCCGCCAGCCACCAGCGGCTGCGCGGGATCTGTGGGTCGCTCGCCTGCCACGCTCGGGTCTGCTTCTGCCGGCTCGTGGCCGTCACCGCATCGGCCGCGTCCAGATAGGAACCCCCGCACACCACCGGCGTGCCGTCTCGCCCCTGCACCCACTCCGCCGCATTCCCGTGCATGTCGAACAGCCCGAATGCGTTGGGCTTCAGCGTCGCCGCCTCGTGCGTCGTCCACTCCGACGACCCCTCGAACCACGCGACTTCCGCGAGCGATTCCACCTCATCGCCGAAGCAGTACGCCCCCTCCGACCCGGCCCGGCACGCGTACTCCCACTCATCCTCCGTGGCCAGCCGATACGACCGCCCCGTCTTGCTCGAGAGCCACAGGCAGAACTGCTCGGCGGCGTGGTGCGTCATCGACAGGGCCGGGAATCCCGCGTGCCCGAACCCGCGATCCGGGGGCAGGTAGGGCTTGCTGGGCCGCGCCACCGCGTCGGCGTCCGCTGGCCTCGAAGGGTCCGCCTGATCCAGCGCGAACACGAAGATGTCGTAGGAGTCCCATGTGATCTCGCAAGCCGACATGTAGAACGCCGGAATCTCGACCGTCACCATCCGCTCGGGGTCGGCGGGGTCCGCGCTCGTCAGCGTGCCCGCGGGGATCGCGACCATCTCGATCTCGACCGCCGTGCCCGGGATGTCCTGGGCGAAACGCTCGATCTCCGTCGCCGCCTCGGGTGGGTCCAGTCGCGGCGCCACGCGCGGGACTTCGCACGCCGCCGTCGTGCCCCCAACGATGCCCGCGATGACCGCGACGCCCGCCACGACCGCCACGACCGCGCCGCCAGCCGCACGCGAGACGCCCCGTGTGCCGACCTTCCTTGTGATCGCGTCGCTCATGCTCGCCCTCGCCGCGCCAATCGCCAGGGGCGAGACGCGCCACGAGTTTACGCGCCTGCTCATGGGCGTCGATGTCCGATTCGTCGTCTACACCCACGACGCCGATCACGCCCGAGCCGGCGCCTCCGCCGCTTTTGACCGCATCGCGGCCATCGAGCAGGTCGCCAGCGACTGGCGCCCGTCCTCCGAGGTATCGCTGCTGTGCGCCGCACCTCCCGGCCAGCCCTTCGCGCTCTCCGATGACCTCTTCACCCTCCTCGAAACGGCCCGCCGAGTCTCGTTCGCATCCGGCGGCGCATTCGACGTGACCATCGGCCCGG
>CAZHKB010000630.1:0-1526 GCA_964533405.1 uncultured Phycisphaeraceae bacterium
CTCCTACCCCGGCAAGGTTCTGGCCATCCCGCCCCACCCCTGGCGCGATATGCGGGGCTACCTCGCGATCGCCGACTCAGCCCACAACCGCGTCATTATCACCAACTGGCCCGACCCCGACGGGCACGCCAGCCTTTTCGGAGTCTACGGCTCGGGCCAGCCGGGCCTCGTCGACGGCTGGTCCACCCAGGCCCGGTTCGACGAGCCGCAGGGCATGGCCTTCGACTCCGCGCTGGGCACGCTGGGCACCCTTTACGTCGCCGACCGCTCGAACCACACCATCCGCGCCATCGACCTCTCCACCGGCTTGGTCTCCACCATCGCAGGCACCGGCTCGCAGTCGTTCGACCGCACCGGCGGCGGGCCGGGCCGCGAGCAAGGGCTTTCTTCACCCTGGGACCTGGCCCTATCCCCGGAAGGCGCCCGCCTGTACGTCGCCATGGCCGGCACCCACCAACTCTGGCGGATCGACCTCGCCGACAACGCCCGTGCCTCCGCCATCGCCGGCGGCATGGGCGAGAACCTCATCGACGGCCCCGCCATGCTGGCCATGCTCGCCCAGCCCTCGGGCCTGGCCCTCTCCGGCGACGCACGCCGACTCTACTTCGCGGACTCCGAAGTCTCCGCCGTCCGCTTTCTCGACCTCGAATCCAATCAGGTCGCCACCATCCTGGGCAACGGCCTGTTCGACTTCGGCGACATTGACGGCGCGTATCCCGACGCCCGCCTGCAGCACGCCCTGGGCGTCACCGTCTACCCAACACGCAACGGCGAGCAACTCCTCATCGCCGACACCTACAACGACCGCATCAAACTCGTCTCGCCCGGCCCACGCACCAGCCACGCCTTCGCGGGCGTTGGCCGCGCCCAGACCCCAGCCCCCGGCGCCCTCGATCTCTCCGAACCCGGCGGTCTGTCGCTCGCCACCTGGACCGATGTCTCCAACGGGACGCACTCCCACCTCTTCATCGCCGACACCAACAACCATCGCGTTATCATGCTCGACCCCGCGACCGGCGCTCATCGCGAGATCATCATCGACGTCCTGACCCCCCCGTCCGGCCCGATCGAGGCCGACGCCCTCATGCGGGCCGCCACCCCCGCCACCGTCGCGCTCGACATCTCGCAGGAGAGCACGCTCACCCTCTCGCCCGCCCTTCCGCCTGGCTCGGCCGTCAACACCGAGGCCCCCATGACCCTCCGTGTCTGGAGTATGCCGCGCCCGAGCGACCGCACGCCCCCGCGCGTCATCCTCCAGTCGACTGTCCCCGCCGCGCTGCCCGTCACGGCCACCTTCCCGGCCGACACCCTCTCCGACAACGCATGGCTCCTGGTCGAACTCTCCTTCGCCTGGTGCGAGCACGGCGGCGACTCCACCTGCCGGCCGGGCAACCTGTCTTGGGCCGTCACCGTCCGTCAAGGCAACTCGATAAACGCCGTCCTCACCGCGCCCGTCGAGTAGATCCGAACCCCCGCCCCCGCCACCACAGGCCGCCGCGTGCGCCGCCCAATCCGCACGGCCCTCC
>CAZHKB010000631.1:0-1521 GCA_964533405.1 uncultured Phycisphaeraceae bacterium
GAAGACCACCCCTTTCATCGGCCGATACCCCTGTTCTGAAACAGTCTTTTAGGGCTGTTCGTCGATCAGGCCCATCTGGCGGTAGCGTTCGCGGTACTTGAGATCGAGTTCGGTCTGTTTGTTGGTGAGGTCGATCTGGCGGCCTTCGATGAAGGCCATGACGACGGTGGTGGTGATTTCGAGGGGTGTGCCGTTCGTGATGATGATGGTGGCGGACTTGCCCGAGTCGAGCGAGCCATAGGTATCGGCGACGCGGAGGATCTCGGCGGTGGAGAGGGTGATGCCCCGGAGGGCGGCGTCCTGATCGAGGCCGAAAGCGACGGACATGCCGGCGGCGTGCCCGAGGTTGCGCTCGTTCATCGACTCGCCACCGGTGGCGAGGCACCAGCGGAGGCCGGCGGCCTCGCAGCGGGCGGGGAGGGTGTAGGCGTCGTCGTAGGGTGAGTCGGAGCGCTTGGGGAAGCGGAAGACTCCCGAGATGATGATGGGCACATCGTGCTGGCGGAGGAGCTCGGCGCAGAGCGGGGCGTCGCGCCCGCCGACGATGATGGGGTTGAGGTTGCGGGACACCGCCCAGGTGACGGCGGCCGCGATCTGGTCGATGTCCTCGGCGCGGAGGAGGACGGGGGTCTGGGCGGCGCGGGCGGCGGCCACGTCGGGGTCGGTGGAGGGGCTGGGGTTCGCCACGGCGGAGGACGGCAGGCAGCCGACGACGCCTTCGTAGCGGAGGTCGGTGGGGAAGGTGGGGTCCTGGGCGCGGGCCGCGCGGTAGGACTCGGCGGCGGCGAAAACGGCGTCGATGCGCTGGACGGCACGGCGTGTGTTGGCGATCTGCTCCTCTTCGGTCGTGGTGATGAAGGGTGAGCGGAAGGGGCGCATGTTGGGCCAGTTGATGATAAGGCCCATGTCGCGGCTGATGGTCATGTCATCGGAGGTCCAGCCGTCCATGCGCAGGAGCGAGGCGTGTCCGGGGATGTCGCCGCCGGTTGGCCAGGAGCCGGCGAGCAGGATGCCGCCGGAACGGGCGACGGGAAAGAGCCAGGAGTCTGGGTTGATGGCGGTGGCGGCGTAGATCTCGCTGTTGGGGTCGTTGTTCTCGGAGAGGTCGGTGGACGGGCGTGTCGCCTGCATTTCGAGCAGGCCCATGTCGGTGACGGGGCCGATGAGGCCGGGATAGATGTGGAGGCCGGCGGCGTCGATGATCTGGGTGGTGCCGATGAAGACCGGGCCATCGGACATGGGGCCGACCTGCTTGATGACGCCCTGGTCGAAGAAGATGTAGCCGCTGGGGATGGGGTCCGCGGAGACGGGGTGGATGGAGGCGTTGATGAGGGCGATGGGGTTGGCCTGGGGCGGAGCCTTCCAGCCGAGGTCCTGGGCGAGGGCGGCGGAGGCAACGGCCAGGAGTGCGAGTGATGGGAGCGTGATTCGGAGGTTCATGGTGGGAGAGTCCTGTCCTCAGTCTTTGGTTCTGGAAGTCGGGCAACGGATGGCGAGAGGGGTGGGAGTGATGGAAGGGGG
>CAZHKB010000632.1:0-1520 GCA_964533405.1 uncultured Phycisphaeraceae bacterium
GGTACGGGCAGCGCGGGGTTTGGGGGGTTGCGGGGCGGCGTCGGGCAACCGACGCCGCCCCGAGCCGGATAGGTGAACGACGAGGTCGGCGAACGACGACGTGCCAAGGCCGCCACTTGCCGGCGAACTTGGAGTTGGCGCGTGCTGGCTTTGGCTCCGCGCGCTCTGCGTGTCTGCGGTGATCCGGGGGTGATCCGGGGGTGATTCAGGGGTGATTCGGGCTTCGGTTTGGGTGTGGGCGTGGATGGTTGTTCCGGCTGGCGTCGGGACGACTAGCATGAGATGCTCTTTTGGGAGGCACGACGTGATCACGCTGCGCCCGCGTATCGGCCCGCTCAATGCCCGCCGCAACTGTCCGCATTACTGCCCGCCGAACCGGGCTTTTTCGCTCATCGAACTTTTGGTGGTCATCGCGATCATCGCGTTGCTGATCGGGATCCTGATCCCGGCGGTGGCGGGTGTGCGCCAGCGGGCCCGCCTGCTCAAGGACCAGTCGCAGCAGCGCAACATCGTGCAGGGGCTGGCGACGTGGGCCGCGAGCAACGACTCGGAGTATCCGCTGCCCAGCCTGATCGACCGGGCCGATGCGACGATGGCCACCAGCGAGGATTACCAGAAGGACAACACGGGCAACATTTTTTCGGTGATGATCTGGCAGCGGATCGTGCCAGCCGAGGCTCTGGTGACGCCGGCCGAGGTGCATGTGAACATCCAGGTGGACAGCGGGTACCAGTTCGATTCGCCGGCGGCGGCGGCGGACCCGACCAGGGCGGTGTTCGATCCCGGGTTCGCGGGCGTGCCGTTCGAGCAGGGCACGGGGACGGGCACGGGTCGGCGTGGCGGCGCGGACGCGGTGGGGGGCACGTCCTACGCGACGGTCATCCCGTTCGGTCAGAGGCAGGCGGCGTGGAAGCCGGTGACGCAGAACGCGCTGCCGCTGCTGGCCAGCCGTGGGCCCGAGTACATCGGGATTCCCGGAGACTGGGACCTGAAGCCGGGTCCGACGGGGACGCGGTCCAATACGCTGCGGATCTGGGGCACGTCGTCGGCGTGGCGGGGGAACGTCGGCTGGAACGACGGGCACGTGACGCACTTCCAGCAGCCCGACCCGCGGGAGATCACGTTTACGTTCAGCACGGCGTCCAACGCGCGGGACAACATCTTCGTGAACGAGAACGACCAGAACGGGGCGGCCAGCCTGGAGCAGAATCCGGGTCAGAACGCCAACACGCTGCTGAGGGCGTACTGGAACATCCAGGCGATGGGCCCGCGGCGTACGGATGCGCGGATCACGACGTTCGTGGATTGAGTGAGTGTGCGGTGTGCCACCGACGCGGGCGTGCCACCGATCGTGGCTGTACACGACCGGTGCGGGCTGTCCGGCTGTGACCAAGGCACCGATCGCTCGGAGCAGCGATCGGTGGCACGACGACGCGCGAGTTGCATCGCGAGTTCGCATGACCCCGCATATGACCCCGCATATGACCCCGCAGAGGCTGGGTGAGTCGGCGGCACGGGTG
>CAZHKB010000633.1:0-1511 GCA_964533405.1 uncultured Phycisphaeraceae bacterium
GGGACGATGACCGAGGAACTGCTGGCGCGGGGGTGCCGGGTGGTGGGGGCGGAACTGGACCACGGCTTGTGCGAGTTGCTCCGGCTGCGGCTGGGGGCAAGTCCGAACTTCAGGCTGGTCGAGGGGGATTGCCTGTCCGGGAAGTCGGCGTTGTCGGCGGAGGTCGTTGCGGCGGTCAGGGGCGAAGGGTTTCGGCTGGTGTCGAACCTGCCGTATGGGGCGGGGACCGGGGTGCTGCTGGGGATTCTGACACGCCATCCGGAGTGCGACCGGATGGCGATCACGGTGCAGCGGGAGGTGGCGGACCGGCTGGCGGCGGAGCCCGGGAGCGAGGCGTACGGGTCGATCAGCATTGTCGCGCAGTGTCTGGCGAGCGTGCGGAAGATCGCGACCTTGCCGCCGGAGTGCTTCTGGCCCCGGCCCGAGGTGACCAGCGCGATGGTGGTGCTGGAACGGCTGGCGGAGCCGCTCACGGATAACCCTGTGAGTTTGGCGGATTTCTGCAAGCGGGCGTTCGCGGGGCGGCGGAAGCAGTTACGGGGGCTGCTGAAGTCGATGGGGTGGGGCGAGGGTGTGACCCCCCCGCCGTCGCTGCCCGAGGCGATCGCGCCCGAGAGCCGGATCGAAGAACTTTCCCCAATTCAGGTGTCGGCACTGGAGCGCGCGGGGCGGGCGCGGTAGAGTGGCGGGCTGATGAGGCGCATGACGCGCGAGGCCGGGCAGACAATCGACCGTACCCCCATTCTCATTTCGCCCAGCGGAGTCGGGAAGGGGGGCCGGGCCTGATGGACACTGCCGCCGCAGCCCGCGCGTTCCATGAGCACGGCCTCTCGCCGTCGACGACGCAGGCGCTGGGCGAATCCCTGGCACCCCATCTGATCAAGCACTTGTCGCCGCACCTGGGCGATCTGCACTGGTTCCGGGCCGACTGGCAACGGGGCGGGGCGGCGACCGGGTTCGCGACGTGGACGTGGAGCGATGGTCGGACGGTGGACGCGATGGTGAAGTTGCCGGTGGGGCATCGCGAGTATTTCTGGACGACGCGGCTTGGGGAGGTGTCGGAGGGCGAGTGGCACGGGGAGGGTGCGTGCGGGCTGCCGACGCCGCGGCTTCTGGCGTCTGGCGATGCGCTGAACGGGTATGACCTGGCGTGGATCGTGGTGGAGAAGTTGGCGGGGCCGCCGATGAGCCGGAGGCGGAGCCGGGAGTCGATCGAGGCGATCGTGGCGACCACGGCGGAGTTTCAGGAGCGGTGCGGGCGGGTCAAGCCGGTGGATGAGGCGGCGACGGGGCACGACTGGCACGCGGGCGTGAAGAAGAGCCGGGAGGCAATCAGGCGAGGCGACTGCCCGGACGAGCAGCAATGGGGCGAGGCGCTCAAGAAGGTATCGCGGCACCTGGACAGCGTGGTGACGCGTTGGAACGCGAGGCCGATGTCGTCGTGGTGCCACGGGGATTTGCACCCGGCCAATGCGCTGCGGCGTGCGGGGGCGGCGGGGACTGCGGCGGGG
>CAZHKB010000634.1:0-1506 GCA_964533405.1 uncultured Phycisphaeraceae bacterium
CTTGACGCGGGAAACCCAGCGAGAACTGGGCGGGCTGTTGGCCGCGCGACTGGACACCGCTGGGATCGCGGTGTAGTGCAGAACTCACGCATCCGGCTTCGCCGTGGCGACGGTCGCGGCGTAGGCACCAGATGGAATAGACACGCCGCTTCACCTGTTACCCTTGGACATGAACACTCCTCGCGCTCAGACTCCGCGCGTGCCCGGTCGGAACGCCGCGCTCGCCGCGATGGCGGGGGTGATGGTCTGCGCCGTGCCTGCGTGCGGCCAGAACGCCGAGCCGCCCACCGCGGACGCTCCGCCCGCGCCGCCAAAGGCCGCCGACCAGGAACAGCCCATGCACACCAACCGCCTGGCGAGCGCGACCAGCCCCTACCTCCTCCAGCACGCGCACAACCCGGTGGACTGGTATCCGTGGGGGCGCGAGGCGCTCGAGCGGGCCAGGAAGGAGGACAAGCCGATCTTCCTGTCGGTGGGCTACTCGACGTGCTACTGGTGCCACGTCATGGAGCGCGAGGTGTTCGAGAACGAGGCCATCGCCGCGCTGATGAACGAGCGGTTCGTCTGCATCAAGGTGGACCGCGAGGAGCGGCCCGACCTCGACGAGATCTACATGACCGCGACCCAGCTCATGACGCAGAGCGGCGGGTGGCCGAACAGTTTGTTTTTGACGCCGGACCTGAAGCCGTTCTTCGCGGGGACGTACTTCGGGGCGACAGACCAGAACGGGCGACCGGGGTTCGGTACGCTCGTGACGCAGTTGGGCGATGCGTGGAAGAACCAGCGTCCCAAGGTCAACGAGGTGTCCGGGCGAGTCGCCGATGCGATCAAGAACGTGCTGGGCGAGCGGTTGGCTGCTATTCCGACGGCCACGCTGGATGCGGCGCTGGTGGACAAGACGGTGGAGCAGATCGCGGCGGCTTACGACCCGACCAATGGCGGGTTCGGGCTCGCGCCCAAGTTCCCCAATGACTTCTACTACTCATTCCTGCTGGATGTGCACGCGCGTCGGGTCGTCAAGGGCGACGCGGACGCCGCCACGCTCGCGATGGTGACCACGACGCTGGACGCGATGGCGGCGGGCGGCATCCACGACCACGTGGGCGGCGGGTTCCACCGCTACGCGACCGACGGCCAGTGGAAGGTGCCGCACTTTGAGAAGATGCTCTACAACCAGGCGGCGCTCGCGGTCGCATATCTCGACGCTTTCGCCGCGACCGGCGACGCCCGCGACGCCGACACCGCCCGCGGCATCTTCCGCTTCGTGAACGAAGTTTTCACGGGGCCGCAGGGGCAGTTCTACTCGGCCCTGGACGCCGAGACCGACGCGGTTGAGGGTGCCTATTACACATGGACCCGCGAGCAGATCACGAGCGTGCTGGGCGACAAGGATGCGGCGACGTTCCTCGCCGCGTTCGAGCTCGCCGACGTGCCGATCTTCCCCGGGCACAAGCACCCCGAGGGCGGAACGTTGGTTCGGAAGGCACGCGGCGAGGCGAACACGCC
>CAZHKB010000635.1:0-1503 GCA_964533405.1 uncultured Phycisphaeraceae bacterium
CGGCGGTTGAGGACTGGGCGGGGTACTTCGATGCGGTGAGCGGGAAGCCGCCGCGGGAGACACTGGTGCTCGCGCTCAAGTTGTTCGATGGCGAGGGGGTGACCAGATTCCCGAGGGTCGCGGTTGATCTCGGGGCGGGCGAGGGGCGAGATACGGCCGAGTTGTTGCGGCGCGGGTGGCGTGTCGATGCGATCGATGCGCACCCGGAGTCGCTCATGCGGATCTGGAACCGGGCGGACCTGGTGAACACGGATCGCCTGACGACCACACGGGCGACGTATGAGCAGTGCGTGCTGCCGGCGTGCGACCTCTTGAATGCGTCCTACGCCCTGCCGTTCTGCTCGCCGCCGCCGTTTGGGGCGGTGTGGGCCAAGATCGGTGCGGCGGTGCGGCCGGGCGGGCGATTCGCCGGGCAGTTCTTCGGAGATCGCGACACGTGGGCGACGATCCCGGGGCGCTCGCACCAGACCGAGGCCCAAGTCCGCGCGATGCTGGTTGGCTGGGAGGTCGAGCAGTTCCAAGTTGAAGAGAACGACAAGCCGACCTCGATGGGCGAACAGAAGCACTGGCACATTTTCCATGTGGTGGCCCGAAAGCCGGGGGGCACAGCCCCAAGGAAGCAGGCATGAGCAGCGCAGTGGGTAGGGGTTTGGGGAGCCCAGTGGCGGGCGCGGTCGTCGGGGCGATGCCCGGCGGTGGGGGATTGGCCGCCAAGATGGGTGACTACGCCATCGACCTGGCGCACGTCGCCAAGACGTATGCTGGCCGGCGGAAGGTCAAAGCCTTGCGCGGCATCGAGATGCGCGTGCATCGGGGCGAGGTGTTCGGGCTGCTGGGGCCAAATGGCGCGGGCAAGAGCACGCTGGTCAAGATTCTGATGACGGTGATTCGGCCGACCGAGTGCCGAGGGGCGATGCTGGGCGATCCGGTGGGGCGGAAGGAGACCCTGGGGCGGGTGGGGTATCTGGCGGAGCACCATCGGTTCCCGGATTACCTGACCGGGGCCCAGGTGCTGGACTATTTCGGGGCGATGGCGAAGGTGGGGCGGGTGGATCGGCGCAGGCGCGTGCCCGAACTGCTGGAACTAGTCGGGATGAAGGACTGGGCGGGCCAGAAGATCAAGAGTTACTCGAAGGGGATGCGGCAGCGGGTCGGGATCGCGCAGGCGCTGATGAACGACCCGGACCTGATCCTGCTGGATGAGCCAACCGACGGCGTGGACCCGGTCGGGCGGCGTGACATCCGCAACGTGCTGTCGCACCTGAAGAGCCGCGGCAAGACGGTGTTCCTGAACAGCCACCTCTTGAGCGAGCTGGAGATGGTGTGCGATCGGGTGGCGATCCTGGTCCAGGGGGTGGTGAGCAAGCAGGGGACGCTGGATGAACTGACGCGGGACCGGCAGCGGTATGAGATTGAGGTGGTGGGGGAGGGGGAGCAGGTTGAGGGCGTGTACCGGGCCGCGCTGCCGACGGGGGTGCTGCGAGAGGGGAGCCTGGTGTTGCC
>CAZHKB010000636.1:0-1502 GCA_964533405.1 uncultured Phycisphaeraceae bacterium
GCGAACTGGGCGCGATCCAGCAGTTCGGGCAGGCCGGGGCGGTTCGGTTGAGGGGGAGGGCGTGGGGAGAAAGCGGTGGATCAGGCGTTGGCCGAGTTGGCTGCGGACGGCGGCGAGGGATGCCGCGGCGCCGATCGCGGCACCGGCGGCGACATCCGTCGGGTAGTGCGCGGCAAACAGAACGCGTGCCACGCCGACCAGTGCGGCCAGGAGCCACATGAGCCACGCGATTCGTGGATAGACCGAGCCGAGGAAGACGGCCATGACGACGGCGTAGGCGGTATGGGCCGAGGGCATGCTCCAGAGGTCGGCGGAGATGTCGGCCCAGAACTCCCAGGCATGGCGGGTGCCTGTGGGCGGGTCGAACGGGTGCTGGCCGAAGGGGCCCAGGAAGGTGTCGGGGGTGTAGTAGGCGGCGAACCGGGCGGTGGAGTCGGGCGGGTGCTGGAAGGCGAGCTCCGGGCCAGCGGCGGTTGTGCCGGGATGGGATCCGGCCACCGGCAACTCGGCACCAAGCCCCGGGCGCGGTCGGCCGAGCAGCATCTTCATCGGGTAGACGATCGCGGCGGCGAGGGCGACGCCGGCGGCCCAGTCCCACAGGCGGCTCGCGCCGCGCGAGTCGAGCGAAACGATGAGCAGGACGGTGAGGATCATCGCCCCGCCCTGCCCGAACTGCTGGATCGCGCCCAGTTCGCGCCGGAGGTCGCCGGGCAGGCGATGCCTCGCGCCAGAGATCACGGCGTACAGCCAACCATCCAGGGGCCAGAGCAGCGCGACGGCGAGCAACCCGATGAGCAGGGGTCGCATCCAGTTCCGTCGCCAGCCGCGGCTCGCCCACTCCCAGAGCGGCGTGACCGGGGCGAACAGGGCGGAGCAGGCCAGGCGCGTCCAGCGGATCGGCGGCGCCAGGCCGCGGTTATAGTCGCTCTCCTTGCGTGTCCGTCTGCTCAACGTGTGTGGTCCTCGGGCTGGAGTGCGCGATCCGGGGTGGTGTCGGTCTTGGCGTGCCGGGGTGGCGCTGGTGCTGCTGTGCGCGGCAGTGTACCTGCCCGGGCTGATGGTGCTGCCGGCGGTGGATCGTGATGAGGCGCGGTTCGCGCAGGCGAGCCGTCAGATGTTTGAGTCGGTCGCGCTGCCCGAGGCGGAGCGGGATCCCGAGCACCACTCGGGCGGGCTGGTGGTGCCGATGCTGCAGGGTCGGGCGAGGCTGAACAAGCCGCCGCTGATTTACTGGGTGCAGTCGGCGTCGGCGGCTGTCTTCACGGGTGGGCAGCCGGGGCGGGATGCGGTCTGGATGTATCGGGTGCCGTCGACCTTGGCGGCGGTGGCGTCGGTGCTCATGCTGTGGCGGCTCGGGCTGTCGATGTTCGATCCGCGGGCGGGGTTCCTGGCGGCGGTGATGCTGGCGGTGTGCCCGGTGTTCGTGTGGGAGGCGAGGCAGGCGCGAGCGGATCATGTGCTGACGGCGTACACGATCGCGGCGATGGCGGGGTTGTGGGGGG